>NZ_JBTVYK010000012.1:0-112679 GCF_054788135.1 Streptomyces sp. O3 | reverse complement strand
AACTCGCCCGCCACCTCGCGGAAGATGTGCACCGCCTCGGACTCCAACGCGTCCAGATGGCTCAGCGCGTAAGGGCTTTCGGTGTACGGGCCGATCTCGGTCACGGTGGTCATGCCAGCCCCCTCTGGGTGAGCAGCGCGTGCAGCGCCACCACGGACTGCTCGACGCTCTGGCGCTGCGTCTCGATCCGGGCGTCCGGCCGCTGCGGTATCTCGTACGGATCGTCGACGCCGGTCAGTCCGGTCAGCCGGCCCTCCGCGTGGCGGGCGTACAGGCCCTTGACGTCGCGGGCGGAGCACACCTCCACCGGGGTCGCCACATGTACTTCGAGATAGGCGGTGGCGGAGCGCTCATGGCGTGCGCGCACCGTCTGGCGGCTCTCCTCGTACGGGGCGATCACCGGCACCAGTGCGAGGATGCCGTTGCGCGCCAGCACTTCGGCGATCATGCCGATGCGCTGGACGTTGGTGTGCCGGTCCGCGCGGCTGAAGCCGAGTCCCGAGGACAGGGAGGCCCGCAATTCGTCGCCGTCGAGCACCTCGACCCTGCGGTGCGCGGTGCGCAGCCGCTCGGCGAGTGCGGTGGCGATGGTCGACTTGCCCGCGCTGGGCAGTCCGGTCAGCCAGACGGTGGCCCCCGGCCAGCAGGTGCACACCGACGCGGGGGCCGGTGCGGGGGCGAGTGCGGTGACGTTCATCGGCCAACCTCCGTTG
Organism: Streptomyces sp. O3; assembly: GCF_054788135.1. Classification (NCBI taxonomy): domain Bacteria; kingdom Bacillati; phylum Actinomycetota; class Actinomycetes; order Kitasatosporales; family Streptomycetaceae; genus Streptomyces; species Streptomyces sp. O3. Next base: position 111,966 of record NZ_JBTVYK010000012.1, on the reverse strand, counting down.
CCACTTTGGCGGGTGCGGGTGCGGGTGCGGGTGCGGGTTCGGGACGGGCCCCGGCCGCGAGAACCTGATCGGCGTCGTCGGAGTGCTGCGGCGTGTCGGCGCCGATGGTGGCCTCCGTCGCGCCCTCGCGGGGCAGTTGGAGGGTGAGCAGGCCGAGCACGACGGTGGTGGCGGCGATCAGGACGTAGTACCACATGAAGCTGCCGGTGGCGTTCTTGAGCATGCCTGCCGCGTAGTTGCCCGCGATGCCGCCGACGCCCTGGGTGACATTGGTGACGCCGAAGATCACGGTCGCGGCGGCGCCCTTCGCCATTTTCGACACATAGGCGGGCACGAGGCCGTAGATCGGGTAGAAGGCGAGCGCGAACAGGACGCCCGAGACGAGCGGCAGATAGCCGACCGGGGCGAGGACGAGCAGCACCGCCGAGAGGAAGAAGCTGGCGTAGCACATGAGCAGCGCGGCGCGGACGCCGATGCGGTCCGAGAGCCAGCCGACGGCGAATCCGGCGCCCATGCCGATGACGCCGACGATGCCCCAGACCTGGGCGGCGAAGTTGATGTCGAAGCCGAGTTCTTCACGCAGATAAGGCGAGAGGTAGTTCTGGAACGGCATACAGGCGAACCCGTTCAGGAACTTCATCACCCAGATGATCACGACCCAGCGCACCAGCACCATGCGCCAGCCTGCCTTCGCGCTGTCCTTCCTCGCCTGCCGTTCGGTGGCAGCGTCCCGCCCGGCGCCCGTGGTGCTCTGGGCGTTCTCGGCGCCATCGGGCCGGAAAAGGCCGACCCGCCAGAACGTGAAGGTGGCGATAGCGGTCACCATGAGGGTGCCCGCGCCGACCGAGTACCACAGCCCCTGCCAGTTGTCGTCGCTGACGAACGGCGGTACGAGGATGCTGTTGATGAACACGCCGTAGCTGGTGCCGCTGGAGATCAGGCCGAGTACCTTGCCGCGGTGCTCATAGGCGATGACCCGCCCCACGATCTCGACCAGCGGCACATACACGGAGGCCGCGGTGCCGCCGAGGATCGTCAGCAGGAACCCGATGACGACGATGTTGTCGGTGACGGGGACGAGCACCAGGCACAGTCCGCACAACAGGACCGAGCCGATGGTGACCTGGGCACCGCCGAAGCGGTTCGACAGCCAGGTGCCGAACAGCGCGAACAGCAGGAATCCCAGCTGGCCCGCGGCGGTGATGGTGCCCACCACGGTGTAGCCGAACCCGATGTCGTGCCGCATGTCGGTCACGAGCTGAGAGAACAGATAGAAGCCGAATCCGTAGGTCGCGGCGACGAAACTGGTGAGCAGGACAGTGACCGCGAATCCCACCAGCATGCGTGGATGCTGCCGCGGGGGTGCGGTGTGGTTCAACATGCTTGCCCTTTCTGGCACTTCAGGATTTGCGCGCCGTGTGGATGACGAAGTCCGCCCCGTACGGGTCGAAGTCCGCCTGGAAGTCCCCGAAGCTCTGGAGGGTGTCGAAGCCCGCGTCGAGGAGGAGTTCACGCAGCTCCTGCATGAGCACGGGGTAGACCTCAAGGTGGTGGGTGACCGCGTCGGGGAAGGCATAGGAGAAGCGGCACACCTGGGCGTCGACATGGGCAACCGACACCTGGACGCCGTCGCCGCAGTAGTAGAAGTTGCCGCTGCTGCGGTAGCGGTGAGCGCGGATGGCGTCGAAGTTGCGGTGGTCCAGCACGAGGATGCCGCCGGGTTCGAGCATCTCGTAGAACTCGCGCAGTACGGCCCTGCGGTCCTCTTCCTCGAAGAGGTGCGGGAAGGAGCTGCCGAGGCAGAGCACCGCGTCGAAGGCGCCGTCGACGTGGCGGTGCAGTCCGCGCCAGTCCGCGTTCACGGCGCGCAGCCGCTGGCCGCGCCTGCGGCCGTTGGCGACGGTGCGCTCCAGCATCGCCGCGCTGCCGTCGACGGCGGTGACGTTGAAGCCCGCCTCAGCCAGGGTCACGGAGTGAAAGCCTGTGCCCGCGGCCGCGTCGAGCACGCGGTGGGCTTGGGCGCTGTGCAGCAGCTCGGTGAAGAAGCCCTGTTCGCTGGCTTCGCGCTGGTCCCAGTCGATCAGGTCGTCCCAGCGGTCGACGAGTGAGGTGACGTACTGCTCGGCGCCGTCGGCCGTGGCGGCGGCGGGGGCGGCGTTGGGGGATTCGGCCATGAGTGTCTCCCTGGAGGTGGCGGGTCTCACTGGAACTTCTTCGCGAACGCCCGGTACTTCTGGCCGAGTTCGTCCGCGCGGTCCGCGCTCTCCTCGATGCGCATCGTGCGGCACTCGTAGCCGAGCAGCCGCCGCATGACGGCCATCTCGGGCTCGGTGAAGGTGACTGTGCCGTCCGCGTCGATGCGCTCGATGCCGTCGGCCGCCTGGCACTGCTCGTTGATGCGTATGGCCTGTTCGCGGGTCAGGCCGGCGGGCAGGTCGAGGGTGCCGCCGTCGCGGCCGACCCGTACCGGGTAGCCGCCGGGCAGACCGCCGGGCGCCGGGGCGTGCGCGAGGAGGTGGCTGTCCGTTGCCATCGCGGTCAGCACCCGAACCGCCGATGACGCCGTGAGGAGCTGTCCCGGTACGCCGCCGAGCCGCTTGAGGCGGCCGTTCAGCTGGCGGAACAGGTCCTCGTGCGACACCTCGACGGGGTGGCCGTCCAGGCTGGCGCTCAGGTGGTAGGCGCCCTGGCCCGCGTCCCCGGCACGCGGCACGTAGTGGCTGAAGTAGTGCTGGGCGACGAGCCGCAGCTCGACCCGCGCGGGGTCCGCGCCCAACAGGTGGGCGGTGCCGTGGGTGAGCGCCGGGATGATGTTGGCGACGTTGCCGATGCCGAGGGTCTGCGGGAGTCCGGCCGCGGCCAGCACGGGGCCGACCGCGTCGGGGAAGGCCGCGTTGACGACCTTGGGGGCGGTACCGGACTGGCGCAGCGCCTGCATCAGCAGGTGGTTGAGGGTGAGGTGCATCGGCAGCCACGGTCCGAACTGCGCCTGGTCGAGCTCCTCGAAGACTTCCGGCGGCAGCTCGGTGATCCGGCGCCAGGACTGCAGGGACGCGCCCATGAAGACGATGTCGGGCCGCACTCGGGCGAGGGTCTCGGCGCTCGCGGCGACGTCGTGCAGGTCCATGTGGACGGTGTCGACGGAGCCGGTGTGGCCGAGGTTGGTGGCGGTGAAGTGGGCGAGGTTGCCGCGGCGGCGGATGGCCTCGGTGTCACGTCCCGCCAGCACCACCCGGTTGGTGGCCGGGTTGCTGAGCAGCATGGTGAGCACCTGGGCGGACAGGTCTCCCATGCCCACCAGCATGATGAGGGGCCGTGGGTCGCTCTCGTGCACGGTGGTGCGCTCGGGCATTGGATCTCTCCCTGTCTGGGCGGTGGTTCAGGTGAGGGGCGCGGTGCGGGCGCCGGTCGCCTTGGCGTACGGCGCCCGCACTCCCGCGGAGCGCTCAGCGTGGATAGCTGCCGTTGTCGGCGCGGAGCACCGCCCCGGTCAGGACCTTGGCGTCGTCGCTGAGGAGGTACGCGCACACGGCGGCCACGTCCTCGGGCTCGATGTCACCGTCCAGTTGCTCCTGGCGCTTGTACTCGGCGTACCGGTAGCCGGGGATCCGGTCGGCGATCGCGGTGCGCACGATGAGGCCGGGTGAGACGGCGTTGACGCGGATCCGAGGCGCGAAGTTCATGGCGTTGGACTTGGTCAGTCCGATGACTCCGGCCTTGACCGTGCCGTACAGCGCGTCCGAACTTCCCACTTCCCCCGCGACCGAAGCCAGGTTGACGATGGCGCCGCGCCGCTCGTCCTGGGCGAGGTGGGCGGCGAACCGGCGTGAGAGCCACACCGGGCCCTTGATGTTCACGTCGATGACCCGGTCGATGGTGGCGTCGTCGTACTCCGTGACGGGCTGGCCGAGGTAGAGGCCCGCGTTGTTGACAAGCCCGTCGACCTCGGGGTGGTCGGCGAGCACCCGGTCCATGAACGCCTCGCACGAGGCGCGGTCGGCGACGTCGCACACCTGGACGTCCAGGGCGCGGCCCGCGTGGTCGCGGTCGAGTTCCTTCAGCGCCGGTTCGTCGATGTCGCAGGCGATGACGGTCATGCCGTCGTCCAGGCAGCGCCGTACCAGGGCCCGGCCGACGCCGCTCGCGCCGCCGGTGACGATGACGGTGCGGATGCTCATGCCACGTCCTCCACGGTCTCTATGGGGGTGTCACCGGCGGGGCGTGCGGCCGGGTGGATGCGGAACTGGTCCAGGTGCGCGTAGAAGGGCTCGCAAAAGTCGACGTACGTGCGCAGCTGTGGCCGCTCGTCGAGGGTGAAGCGGTACTTGCGGTCCGGGCGGCGGATGCCGCTGCTGTCGCTGACCTCGCGGTGCCAGCCGCTCCAGGTGCGCCACTCCGGGCGCTCCCCCGAGTCCCAGTTGAGGGCCTCGGGTCTGAAGGGGATGCCCACAGCCGCGCAGTAGGCCGCCAAGGTGCCAGCGGGGTCGGTGGCCAGGTCGGCGGCGTTGATGACGGGCGGTGTGCGGCCGGTCAGTTCGCGGACCCGGTCGAAAAGCCGGGCCAGCTGCTCGTAGCCGAGCACTTCGCGGGTGAGGCCAGGGTGGACCGTGGCGTGGGAGAGCACCGCTTCGTGCGGGGACCTGATGAGGAAGGTGTTGGTCTGCCCCAGCAAGTAGTCCGGGTCGGTGAGCAGATGGTCGAGGACGTGGTACGGAAAGTCCTTGTGGAACACGGGAGTCATGGCCCTCTCCCGTTCCATCAGCTCCTTGATCTCGGTGTAGGTCAGGGGATGGTCGGGGCTGGGGTTCTTGTGCGGGATGTCCGCGCGCTCCTCGTACATGAAGAAGACGTACGCGAACTCCTCGTGGAAGACCTTGAAGTCTCCCCGCTCCGAGAAGGAGCGCTCCAGGGCCGTGGACATCGACCTCGGGTGGCTCCACAGTGCGATGGATGGGTGCAAGGTGATCCGCCTCGTTCCGCGAGTCGGTTTCGGGTGGGCGCGGCCGCTACGGGGCCGCTGGCGCGGCTGGTCAGCGGCCTGCGGTGACCAGCTCACGGGACGTCGTGGCCTCCTGGATGTTGCGGGCTACGAAGTCGATGAGCTTGCGGGTGTTCTGCAGGACTTCGGCGTACGTCGACACGAAGCAGCCGTAGTGCGCGAAGTCCTCCGGTGCGATGCCGTCGTGGGCGTAGGCGTGCTGGAACGACGGCAGCCGCAGCAGCCGCTCAAGGACCTCGTGCGGCACGTCCTCGTCGATCGCCCCAGGCCTGAAGGCGTCCAGCTCGTGCTCGCGCCGCATCATGTCGGCGATGAACCGCGGCTTGCAGGTGTAGGCGATGTCGCCGCCCGCCGTCTGCTCCAGGTGCAGGGCGAGGGTGGTGGCGCCCTGCTGCGGGTCGTCGGCCAGGAGGCTCGACAGCAGAGGTTTCAGGGGCAGGGCCCGCTCGCGGATGATGGTGTGGATGCGTTTGAGTACGGCGATCTCCGCCCAGCGCAGATCGGTCTGGCTCAGGTCGATACCGCGCGCCTCGGCCTCGTACCGCAGATCGAGGTTGGCGCCGAACCGGCCGATCATGTGGGTGAAGACAGCGCGGCAGCGGGTGGCGTCCACGCCGCTGGCGCGGGCCCGTGCCAGGCCCCGCTCGACGGCTTCGGCACAGGCCATGAACTGCGGGACGGTGTACGACAACGTGCTGTTGATGGAGATGCCGCGCGCCACCAGCTCCTCGATCACTCGGTAGCCCTCGGCGGATCCCGGCACCTTGACCATCAGGTTCGGTGCCAACTGGGCCAAGCGCAGAGCCTGCTGCAGCATTCCGTCGGTGTGGAAAGTGAGGCGCGGGTCCAGCTGGCCCGACACCCAGCCGTAGCGGCCGTCGGACGCCTGCCAGGTGGGCAGCATCTCGGCGGCGGAGCGGCTGAGGACGTCCTGGTAGACGGCGGCGTAGGTGTCCTCCACGTCGGCCAGGGGCCGGTCCCTGATCAGGGCGCGGACTCGGGTGCTCCACCGCTCCGGGGCGGCCAGCACGCTCTGGGCGACCAGCGAGGGATTGGTCGTCACTCCGCGTACGAGGGAGTGCTGCGGATTCTGGGGGGACAGGAAGCGGGCCAGTTGTTCGGCCCACCTCCCGCGGGTCGTGAGATCGGGAGCGCTCGCCAGCAACTCGTCCCGCCAGGCGGGGAAATCGAGCGGCGAGGAGTCCCACCAGATCTCTGCTGATTCATTGACGTCCTGAAGTCGTTCTAGAACGCTCGGCATGGGGTCACCGTTTCTGGGCGTCGTTTGCCGACGTCGCATTCCGACGTCGTTTTGAGGCATCGATTTCGGGAATCGATTTCAGGAATCGCTTCCGACACCGCTTCTGGGCGTCGTTTTCGAGCGTGACGGCGTGAGCGAAGTCCCGGCCGCGTGCGGGCGGCTCACGCTCTGTGCATATGAGGGCCGCGCCGTGTTCAGCCGTGTGCTGCGGTCACGGCCGTCGCAGGCCGGGCGGCCCACCGGTCGATCAACTCCGGCAGCCGCGCCATGACGGGGAACGGTACGGCGCCGGCGTCCCGGAGCAGGGGTGCCATACCGCTGCCGGGCGGCGCATACCCGAACACGGTCATGCCCGCGGCCACCCCCGCTCTGACGCCCACCACGCTGTCCTCGATCACCGCACAGTCCTGGGGAGCCGCGCCCATGACGCGCGCGGCGTGCAGAAACAGGCCGGGGTCCGGCTTCCAGCTGCCGACCTCGTACGCACTGTGGATACGGCCCTCGAAGAGCGGCAGCAGACCGGTCAGACCAAGGGTCTGGTGGATCTTCTCCAGCGGGGCGCTGGAGGCGACGCAGTGGGGAAGCGTCAGGTCGCGCAGCACCTCGGCCACGCCGGGTACGGGCCGCAGCGCCTCGGCGAACCGCTCGGCCGCGCGTCTGCGGAACGCGGGGATGAAGTCGTCGGGCACGGGGCGGCCGCTGACGTCGCCCAGTTCGGCCACCCATTCGGCGACTTTCCGGCCCCTCAGGAAGGAGAGCGCCTCGTTCTCGGTGAAGACGAGATCCAGGTCGCCCGCCATGGCGCTCAGCACCTGGGCGCTGAGTCTCTCACTGTCCACCAGTACGCCGTCGCAGTCGAAGATGAGGAGGCGGCCTGCCATCGGCTGAGGTCCTTTCGGAAGAGTGCCACCGGTCGGAAGAGTGCCACCGGCTCAGCCGTTGCCGTGGTTGTCCTCCGTCGCGACGGCGGCGCTCGTCAAGGCCGTGGCCGTGGCCGCGGAGGCGACGGCGCCCTGCTGGACGATCTCAGGTGCGGCGGCGACGGCGGAGGAAGCGGTGAATCCCCCGACGAGTGCTCCGAGGGCGATGGCGGCGGCGAGAGAAGTGGAGCGCATGAGTGAACCCCTTAGAAGGACGAACCTTTCGACTCCTCAGATGCTGCCGGTCCGTCTTCCCGGCCCCTTCCCCTCTGGACACCCGCTCGATACCCGCGCCGTGAGCCGCCCGGCGCACCCGGCTCAACGGGCGGTTTCCGGTACCTTCATGAGAGAGAAGAGGCTGTCCGCCGCCACCCGGTGCTCCTGTGCCATGCGCGCGTCCCCCTGGGCGTTCGCGGTACGGGCAAGGCCCCACAGCGCGCATGCCTCGTCGTAGCGCAGCTCCATCCGACAGGCGATCTCATGGGCCAGCAGCTGCTGATCCCTCGCCAGATCCAGGTTCCCCTGTGCGTACCGCACGCGTCCGACGGAGAGGTGCACGGCGGCGCGGTGGATGTCGCCGGTGCTGCGGGTGGCCTTGGCGAGCGCGTGGTCGCCGCTGTCCGCCGCCTCCTCCAGCTCGCCCATGCGCACCAGCACATCGGCTCTGCGGGCGAGTACGAGCGGCAACTCCGAGAGCATGTTCAGGTTCCGGCACCGTTCCAGTGCCGTGTCGATCCGGGCGAGCGCCTCCTCGTAGCGGCCCAGGCCCTCGATCGCCTGGGAGAGGTAGCTCAACGCGTGCACGGAGAGCTGCACCTCCTTGATCGAGTCGAAGATGGCCACCGCACGCTCCGCTGACTCCACCGCGTCCTCGAACCGGCCGAGCCGTACCTGGATCAGGCTCAGCATGCTGAGCGAGGAGCCGTCGAGCCGAGTGAAGCCGAGCTCCTGCGCACGTATGCTGGCCTCCTGGCTCAGCTGCAGCGCGCGTTCCAGCTCGCCCATGCTGTTGTACGCCTGTCCGAGACGGGCTCGGCACTCGGCTTCGCTGTGCTCGTCCCCGATCCGCCGGGACAGCTCGACGGCTTCCTCAAGGCGGGCGACCGCGCTGCTCAGCTGCCCCAGCCGCCACTCGCCCATGGCCAGGTTCATCAGGTTCAGCCGGGCCAGCGACTGGTCTCCGAGCTGGGCGGACGCGTTGACGCCCTTCTCCAGCGCCACGTTGGCACTCGCGTCGTAGCCGCGAATGCTGGAGTGGAAGCCCAGCTCACGCGGCAGCCGCGCGGCATGCCACAGCAACCCTCCCTCGTACGCGGCGTCCACGGCCGCGAGCAGACTCTCGCGGTGCTGGTCGAGCCACTGGAGCGCCCGGTCCTTGTGGCCGAAGCCGCCCGCCGGCGAGCCCTCTTCGTCACTGCTGCCGACGCGGCGCCGCCCGGGAAACAGCGTGTCGCAGGCGAGTTCGGCCATGCGCAGGTAGTGATCGAGCAGCCGCTCCCTCGCCTGCCCGTCCTCCGACGCTCTCTCCCCCTGCGCGACCCGCTGGACGAAGCTGCGCACCAGGTCGTGCAGCGCGTACACCCCCGGTTCCCTGGCCTCCAGGAGCCGGATGTCGACGAGTTCTTCCATGACGTCCTCGGCCGTGAGGGCATCGACGCCCAAGAGCGCGGCGGCCTCGTCGGCGTCCAGATAGCGTCCTGGGTGGTGGCCAAGGAGACGGAACGCGGTGCGCTGCTCGGTCGGCATCGACTGGTACGACATCTGCAGTGCGCTCGCGACTCCCCTTCCCTCACTGGTGAGTTCGTCCAGGCGTCGGTCGTGGTCCCGCAGCCGTTCGACGAGCCGCTGGAGGGTCCAGCGCGGGCGGTTCGCCAGCCGGGCGGATGCGATCCTGACCGCCAGCGGCAGCCCTCCGCACAGCCGCAGTAGCTCACGGGCCGCTTCCGGCTCCTTCTCGACGCGTTCCACGCCGAGAGTGGTGCGCAGGATCTGGTGGCTGTCCAGCTCCGGAAGGGTGCCCACGGAGAGCCACTCGGCGCCGTCGAGGCCAGTCAGCCGCGGGCGACTGGTGATCAGGACCAGGCTGGTGCTGGAGGCGGGGATCAACTCCCGGACCTGCTCGGACGAGGCAACGTTGTCCAGGACGAGGAGCATGTGACGGCCGCGCATATAGGACTGCCACCGCGCGGCGCGTCCGGCCGGCACGGTGGGGATCTCCTCGCTGGGGATGCCGGCGGCCGCGAGCAGGTCGCCCTGTGCCTGGAACGTGCTGAGCGGCGTGTGGCCCGGCGTGAAGCCGTGCAGGTCGATGAAGAGGTTGCCGTGCGGATATTCCCCGGCCAACTGGTGGGCGGCCCGGACGGCGAGGGCTGTCTTGCCGCCGCCGCCCATGCCGTCGAGGGCCAGGACCGTCGGCGAGCCTTCCGGGGCGCGGCGGGCCGTCTCGCAGATCCACCGCAGCTCGGAGTCGCGGCCGGAGAAGTCGGGCACGTCGAACGGCAGTGCGTGCGGGGTTTCGGTCGCCTGGTGCGGGGCGGCGGGTGCGGGGGCGCGCTCCGGGCGGGAGAGCGCGGGGTCCTGGCGCAGAATGCGTTCGTGGAGTCCGGTCAGCTCGGCACCGGGGTCAATGCCCAGCTCGTCCGCGAGTTGTTCTCGGGCTCGGCTGAACTCGTCGAGTGCTGAGGCCTGTTGGCCGGAGTGGTAGAGCGCGAGCATGAGCCGGCCGCGCAGCGTCTCGCGCAGCGGATGCTCGTCGACCAGGGCGCGCAGCTCGCCCGTGATGCTGGCGGCCTCGCCCGCTTCGAGACACAGGCCGTAGAGCTGCTCGGCGGCGGTGAGCCGCTGTTCCTCCAGCGCGGTCGAGGCGGCGTCGATGATCCGGCCACCGGATCCGGCCAGTACGGACCCGCGCCACAGCGCCAGCGCCTCACGGAACCGCGCGGCCGCGTGCTCCTTGTCCCCCGCCTCCAGTGACTCCCGCGCCCGGCTCAACAGCTGCTGGAAGCGCAGCAGGTCGAGGTGCCCGGCGCCGACGACCGCTCGGTATCCCGCCCCGTCGGTGACGATGGTGTCGTGGCCGTGCGGGATGCGGCCGCGCAGTTTGGCCACGGCCTTGCGCACCTGGTGCTCGGCGCTGTCCGGCGGTTCTTCCTGCCATGCGGCGTCCACCAGGCGGGAGACGGGTACGACGCGTCCGGCTTCCAGGAGCAGCGTGACGAGGACGCGTTGCTGTAGCGCACCGTTGAGTGGCAGGAGTTCGCCGCCGATGCGGACTTCCAGAGACCCCAGTACGGCGAACTTCGGCCGAGTACTCGCATCGTCCTGAATGTCCTGCACTGTCACGGTCCGCACCCTGCTTCCTCCCGTGAACGGTGAGAAATGAGACACACGCAACCGAAACATTCGATCATCCCTGCGGAGCATGCGCCAGTCCTAATCAGGCCGCATTCCGCACCCGCTGCCTACCGGATCTCGGCCACCAGGTCTCTTCGGGCCTTGGCGACCCGCTCGGCAGTGAGCTCTGGTGTGTCCCCCTCGACGACCACATAGGCGCGCCGGGCGCGCGGGTTGCCGACGGGTGCGACCCAGTCGCCGACGGAATACGGAAACCGGGCGCCGCGGACCCACGGGGTCACGGCGATGTCCTCGGTGCCGGTGTACGTCTCCAGCCGTCCTTCGGGTAGCAGGAAGAAGCCGATCTCCGCGTACTGGTGAGCTTCTGGCACGACCGGGCGGTGGCCGAGGAGGCCGGCGAAAATGGCCGCTTCCAGGTCGAACTCGCGCGCGACCTCGAAGAGCAGAGGAATGCGGTCGGCGCCCAGGTGCGGGCGACAGGACACGATCCGTGGTCCGTGGGGCAGCAGCGCCACCAGCGTGTGAGCCGGGCCCGAGTGGTATCCGCTGGCCGTCAGCCGCTCCTCGACCGCCGTCTTGATGGTCCCGTACTCGAACTCGGTCAACGGCGCCGGGTGGAGATAGCCCGTCACATGGAAGTGCGGTGCTCCTGTGGTGCGTTGGGCCGTCATTCCGACGATGTGGTGGTGCCCGTTCACGGTCAGGGTCTCGACGCTCACTCTGGGGGCCGACGCGGGTTCGTGTCCGTCGCCTTCGAGGGCCTGGAGGCGTTTGTACACGGTCGGCGGGTTGGTGGACAGGCCCGACTGCCATGCCTCCCGGACCGCCGTCAGGGCGGGGCTGCCGTGTCCGCCGTGCAGCACGGCGTCGATGCCGTGACGTCGCACGGTCCGCGCGATGGTCTCGCGCAGTCCGGTCTCGTCGGAGAAGTCGGTGAGCAGCAGTTCCTCGGAGACCTCTTCGATCTGCGGGGCGAAGTCGGTCTCAAGCTGCTTCGGATCCCATATCGACCAGATACGGAACCCCAACTCAGCTCCCTTTCGCGCGAGTTGGTGACTCGGCATCATCAGAAGCAGATGAAGCTGCGAGTTTCTCGGGGAGTGTGCACACATAGCGCCACCATGTAGTTCGACCTTCCCATTCTGTTCCCTTCCTCTTCCCTGAGAGGGTGACAGGCAGTGGTCGTGCGGACGGGCTCAGTTCAGGCTCGGGCTCAGGGGAGTGCGGAGGCCAGCGCGGACGCGTTGGGGGAGATGTCGCCCCGGAACAGGCCCGTGGGGTCGACGCGTTCGCGGATCCGGTCGAGGCGGACGATCTGCTCGGCGCTCAGATGCCCCTGCGGCCGGTCGCGCTTCTCCACGAAGGTGGGCGCGGTCCGCCCGGTGTCCCACGGCGCGAGCGCGGCGCGCAGCGCGGCGCAGTGCCCCAGGATCGCCTCGTCGGTGGCCGGGTCCCCGTCGCAGACCCCCGCGGCCATGAAGGCGTACGGCGCCTCGATGCGGGAGAGCGCGCCGCCCGCCGGGTCGGGCTCGGCGAGCGCGCCGCCCAGCTGCCGCAACTCCGCAGCCACCAGCGGCGAGTTGGAGCCCTCACCGGCCAGGCGCAGGAACCGTTCGGCGCCTTCCTCGCCCAGGTCGGACAGGAGCATGTGGTCGCCGAGTATCGCGAACGGCTCGGCCGGGTCCATATGCGTGTCCAGTACGTCCGACGGCGGGCCCGTGTGCCAGGTGTCGAACACCGGATCGCCCACCGCCCGCAGCGGCGCGAGGAGTTCGTCCGCCTGCCGCTCTGCCGTGGCGGGGTCGTCGCCGTCCGTGCCGAGCACCGCACCGGCCACGCACAGTACGGGTCCTGACGTCAGCTCCGGGGGGATCTCGGGCAGCGGCGGCAGGTTCATCACCCGCATCGACGTCGCCGCCTCCCGAGGCGCGCGCCGGGTCCACTCCAGCCACCGCGACAGCACCCGCGCGTGGTGCGGGGCCTGCCAGAACGCCGCCCCGGTGACGACCACCGACGCGGGGAACAGCTCGACCTCGACCGCGGTCACCACGCCGAAGCCGCCACCGCCGCCGCGCAGGGCCCAGAACAGCTCCGGGTCCGACGCGGCGTCGACGCGGCGCGACTCGCCGTCCGCGGTGACCAGTTCGATCGCCCGTACGCTGTTGGCGGCGACGCCGGTACGGCGGCCGTAGAAGCTCACCCCGCCGCGCAGCAGATAGCCGACGGCCCCGACGTTCGGCGCCGTGCCGTGCGGCGCGGCCAGCCCGTGCGCGGCCGCGGCCTCGACGACCTCGCCCCACAGCGTGCCCGCGGGGACGCGCGCGACGCGGGCGTCGGCGTCGACGGTGACACCGCCGGTCAGCCGTGTACGGATCAGGACGGCGGAGTCCATGGGCCGGGCGGTGGGCGCCGCGTGGCCCGTCGCGTGCACCCGTACCGACAGGCCGCGGGACCGCGCGGCGCGCACCGCGGCGCGCACGTCCTCGACGGTCAGGGCGGTGAGGGCCGCCGCCGGACGGGCCGGGGCCGACAGGTTGAACACCTGGGTCGCGGCCTCGTACGCCGGATCTCCGGGGGCGGGCAGATGCGTTCCCCGTTCGTCGGTGGCAGTCATGGGTGAGGGGCCTCCTGTTGCGGCGGGTGGACGGTGATCCGGCGGACGGTGATCCGTACGGCGGTCCCACGGAGGGTGTGCGGAGGGCGCGCGGCCCGTATAGCGGTCCCGCGGACGCCCTCGCGAGCATCGCGTCCCGCGCCGCGCCGACGCATCTCCCGGCGTGCGGGGCGAGCCGCGCAATCCACGAGATGCGTCGGCGCGGGGCGCGCCGCGAAGCTGGTCGCGGCGTGTCAGCCGAAGGACGGAAGGACGTCCGAGGCTTGTCTCTTTCTGCCCGTTTCCGCCCGCTCCTTCCTTCATCTCTTCTCGAAAGGTCGCGCGCATGACTGTGGAGACCACCCACCCCTCAGTGGCCGAACTCCTGGACCGCTTCAGCGATGCGGCGGCGGACGAGCTTCCAGCGCACTTCACGCGACTGGCCGGCGCGCTGTGGAACACGGACGGCACCGCGACCGACCACGCGGCGGCGGCGACGCCCAGACTGCTCGCCGCCCTCGACACGGCGGACGAGCGGCGCAAGGGGTATCTCGCGATACTCATCGGCCTGCTCGTCGAGACCGAGCACACCGCCCACCCCGACGCCGACGGGCCGCTGGCGTCCGCCGTACGCGCGGGCCTCGACCGGCCCCTGGCGCTGCTCGCCGAAGGCGACGGACAGCGGCCGCTGACGCTCGCCCTGCTCTACCTGGTCTCGCACTTCCCCGGCGAGCGCGACCGGGTACGCGCCGCGACCGAGGGCGTCGGGCTCGACGCGCACGACGCCTCCCGCCTGGAGCGCAGCCTGCGCCGACTCGACCCCGCCCGGCCCGACGTGGGCCGGGTCTGGCCGTCACCGGCCAGCTGGCGGCTCGACGACGAGGAACGCGGCTTCGACCAGGAGGCCATCAAGACCCTCACGCCCGAGCAGATCGCCAGCAACTGGGACAACGACACCCGCACCGTCTGGTCGTACACCGGCATGCGGGCCTACTGGGCGGTACGCAACGGCCGGGTCCCCGTCGAGCTCGCCTACCCCATGCCCACCGAGGCCGCCGCCCCCGCCACCCCGGCGGACCTGCCCGCCGAGGCGTTCCAGCGGCACACCGACGCGCTGCGCTGCGCCTCCTGCCGGGGCCCGCTCGACATCCACGCGGACCGCGCCCGCTGCGCCGCCTGCGCCACGACGTACCCGATCGGGCAGGGCCTGCTCGACCTGTCCGCGGGCCAGAGCGACGAGGCGTGGCGGGAGAGCGCGGCCGAGAAGGCCGACGACGTCACCGCCAATCTGCTGTCCAAGCTGGCGGCCATGCCCAGCATGGGCTACTACTACGAGGCCGTGCTGCGCCCGGCGTTCCTGCGCATCGCGGGCCTGAACTGGGGCGTCGAGGTCACCCCGGCCGACGAGGACGCCTACCTGGCCGCGCACACCGACCCGGTCGACGGGCCGTTCCTCGACCTCGCGGCGGGCGCGGGCCGCTGGACCGAGGTGCTGACGCGGACCGTGGGCACCGAGCGGCTGATCGCCCAGGACATGGGACTGCCCATGCTGACCGCCCTGCGCAACCGCCTTCCGCAGACGCCCGCGGTCGTCGCCAGCGCCCTGGAACTCCCCTTCGCCGACGCCTCCATCGGCGGCGTGAACTGCTGGAACGCGCTTCAGGCGTTCCCCGAGCAGGCGGACGTCGCACTGCGCGAGATCGGCCGGGTGCTCAAGCCGGGCGGCACCTTCACGCTGATGACCTTCGTCTGGGCCGACGACCCGGTGGACCGCTACTTCCAGGCCTCCAACTACTTCCCGAGCAGGCCCGAAGGCATGCTCCTGTTCGCGTACGACGACGTCCGCCGGTGGCTCGCCGACGCCGGGCTGACGATCCGTCACCAGGCCAGCACCGGCACCTTCCTGTTCGTCACGGCCGAGCGGGCCGGGTTATGAGCGCCGAACAGGCCGGCTCCGGTTCCCCGGCCCACGACACCGACGCCTTCTACGAGATCGCCAACCAGCTCGTCATGGAGCTGTGGGACGAGAACTTCCACCAGGGCTACTGGGAGACGGCTCAGGACGACCGCTCGAACCGCGCGGCCGCCGACCGGATGACCGATCTGCTCGCCGGGAAGTCCGGCCTCACCAGCGGTACCAGGATGCTCGACGTCGGCTGCGGCATCGGACTGCCCGCGATCCGGGTGGCCGAAACCACCGCGGCCGAGATCGTCGGCGTCTCCAACAACCAGGCCCAGATCGACGAGGCCAGCCGCCGCGCCGCCGAGCGGGGCCTGAGCGGCCGGGTGTCGTTCGCGTACGCGGATGCCGAGGCGATGCCGTACGCGGACGGCGCCTTCGACGTCGTGTGGGCCCTGGAGACGCTGCCCCACCTGGACCGCGCGAGGGCGTTCGCCGAGCTGCGCCGGGTGCTCAAGCCGGGCGGGAGGCTGGTGCTCACGGACTTCCTGCTGCGGGCCCCGCTGGTCGGCGAGTCCAAGAAGATGGTGGAGGAGTTCGAGGCGGGCATGCAGGGCAACCCGCGGCTTCTCCTGGACGAGTACCGCGCACTGCTGCTCGCCTCCGGCCTGGAGCTGGAGGAGCTGTCCGACATCAGCGACCACACCGCGAACACGGCCCGCCGGGTGACCGCGGCGGTCAACGAGCGCTTCGACGAACTCACCGCCCGCTACGGCCAGGAGATCGCGCCGATGCTGGAGGTCTTCCGGCACCCGGTGGGGACGCTGCCGGAGATGGGGTATCTGCTGGCGGTCGCCCGCAACCCCGCTTGACCCCGCCCTGAGGCCTGCGGAGGCCGGGAACGGTGGTGGGGGGGGGGGCGGGGGGGGGGGGGCCCCCCCCCCGCCCCCCCCGGGGGGGGGGGGCCCCCCCCCCCCCCCGGGGGGGCCGCCCCCCCCCCCCCCCCCCCCCCCCCCCCGGGGGGGGGGGGGGGGGGGGGGGGGGGGGGGCGCCCGCCCCGGGCCCCCCCCCCCCACCACCGTTTACCGTCGTGCGCGGCGCGCCGCCGTCACACGGTCTGGACGCCGAGCACGGCCGCACCCGCACCCGCACCGGTGTCGGCATACGCGGCGTCAGCGTCGGCGGCGTCGGCGGTGTCCGGTGCGGGGGCCACGGTGACCGGGACGCCGTTGAAGACGGCGTTGCCGGACAGCGCGTCGAACACCGCGTCATCGGTCAGCGCGTTGGCGTTGGCGCCCGCGTGCCGCGCCGCGACCCGCTGCGGCGAGCCGCCGTGCCCCCAGCCGTGCGGCAGGCTGACCACCCCCGGCATGATCGCCTCGGTGGGCTCCACCGGGACGACCAGCTCACCGGCCGCCGACCGCACCAGGGCGTGGCCGCCGAGCCCGAGCCGGGCCACGTCGGCCGGGTGGACGTGCAGCGTGCACTGGTTGCTGCCGCCGGTCAGCGTCGGGATGTTGTGCAGCCAGCTGTTGTTGGAGCGCAGCTGGCGGCGGCCGATCAGCACGGTCTCCGGCGAGGGCGCGCCGAGCCGCGCGCCCAGCCGCTCGATCTCCTCGGCCAGCTCGGGCGAGGCGAGGCGGACCCGCCCCGACTCGGTGCTGAGCACCTCGGGCAGGCGGGGCTCCAGCGCTCCCAGGTCCAGGCCGTTGGGGTGCCCGCGCAGCTCCTGGAGGCTGAGCCCGTACGGGCCCGCCTTGAGCATCGCGTCCAGCATCAGCTCGGGCCCGCTGTCCCCGGTCAGCCCGGCCCGCAGCTCGGCCGCGTCCCGGCCCTCCAGCGGGGAGCCCTCGATCGCGGTCGCGCCGCCGAGGATCTGCTCGATGATCATCTCGTCCAGCTGGCCGGGGTCGGCCTGGGCGCCCTGCCCGGCCGCGATCAGACAGAGCCGGGCCATGATCTCCGCCTCGGAGAGCTGCCCCGGCTCCAGGGGCAGGACCGGCGGCGAGAAGCGGGTGTAGTTGCGGACGGTGACCGTGAGCAGGAGCAGGTCGTAGTGCGGCATCTGCAGCATGCGCGGCGGCGGCAGGATGACGTCGGCGTGCCGGGTCGTCTCGTTGAGATAGGGGTCCACACAGACCATGAAGTCGAGGTCCCCGAGCGCGCGGCCGATCCGGGGCCCGTTGGGCGCGGACAGCACCAGGTTCCCGGCCACCGTCACCAGGGCCTTGATCTGCCCGTCGCCCGGAGTCTCCAACTCGTCGGCGAGCGTGGCGACCGGGAACTCGCCCAGGGTCTCCGGCAGGCCCTTGACCCGGCTGTGCCAGCGGCCGCGGGTGAACGGGCGCGGCCCCCACGGGACTTCCATGGTGGCGGGCTTCGGGAACATCACCCCGCCGGGCCGGTCCAGGTTGCCGGTGAGGACGTTGACCACGTCGACGAGCCACTGCGTCACGGTGCCGAAGTCGGCGGTGCAGGTGCCCATACGGGTGTACACGGCGGCCGCGGGCGCGGCGGCCAGCTCACGCGCCAGCGCCACGATGCGCCCGGCGGCGACCCCGCACACCGGGGCCACCGCGTCGGGGCTGAACGGGGCCGCGTGCGCCCGCAGTTCGGCCAGCCCGTCCACCGGGACCCATGGTGTCGCGAGGTCCTCGGCGAGCAGCGTGTGCACCAGGGCGAACAGCAGCAGCGCGTCCGTTCCCGGCCGTACGAACAGGTGCTCGTCGGCGAGCGCGGCCGTACGCGTACGGCGCGGATCGACCACGACGATCCGGCCGCCGCGGCGGCGGAGCCTCCGCAGCCGTCCGGGGAAGTCGGGAGCGGCGCACAGCGAGCCGTGCGACTCCGCCGGGTTCGCGCCGAGGATTAGCAGGAACTCCGTACGGTCCAGGTCGGGCACCGAGATCGCCGTGCCGTTGCCGAACAGGAGCCCGCTGGCGACGTGTTTGGGGATCTGGTCGATGGTGCTCGCGCTGTACAGCTGGGTGCTGCCCAGGGACTGCGCCAGCGGCCCGCGGTAGAACATCCCGGCCATGGTGTGGAAGGTCGGATTGCCGAAGTACGCGGCGAGCGCCTGCCGCCCGTGCGTGTCGACGACGCCCATGAGACCGCGTTCCACGGCCGCGAACGCCTCGTCCCAGTCGGCCTCGCGCCACTGGTCGCCGGAGCGGATCAGCGGCCTGCTCAGCCGGTCGGGGTCCTCGTCGATCCGGCCGAGACTCGCGCCCTTGGGGCAGATATAGCCCCGCGACAGCGGGTCCTGGTCGTCGCCCCGTACGGAGCGGACCCCGCCGCCCGCGTCGAGTTCGATCCGCAGGCCGCAGACGGCGTCGCAGATGGGGCAGGTGCGGTGCGCGGTTCTCAACGGGACTCCCGGCGGTCGTCGGAGGGTGCGCTGACGCCCTACGACCGTCGCAGTCGGCGGCCCGGCCCGCATCTCCCGGATTGCGCCGCGCGCAGGGAGATCGAAGCGCAGCGCAATCCGGGAGATGCGCCGCGCCCGGAGCGGGCCGACGCTTGCCGCATGACTGACTTCGACGGCAAGACCGTACTGATCACCGGCGGCGGCAGCGGCATCGGCCTGGCGACCGCGCGCCGACTGCTCGACGACGGCGCGAACGTGGTTCTCGTCGGACGCAGCGCCGAGCGGCTCGACAAGGCCGCCGGTGAACTCAACAGCGGCGAACGGGTGTTGACCGTGACGGCCGACGTCAGCCGGACCGCCGACCTCGACGAGGTCGCCGAGCGGGTGCGGGAGCGCTTCGGCAGCCTGCACGGGGTGTTCGCCAACGCGGGCATCGGCCTCAACGCCCGCACCGCGGACGTCACCGAGGAGGACTTCGACTCCGTCGTCGGCACTAACTTCAAGGGCGCGTTCTTCACCGTCCAGAAGGCGCTGCCGCTGCTCACGGACGGCGCGTCGGTGGTGCTGAACGCCTCGTGGCTGGTGCACCGGGGCATGGGCGCCGGGTCGGTGTACGCGGCGAGCAAGGCCGCCGTGCTCAACCTGCCCCGCACCCTCGCGCCCGACCTGGCGGACCGCGGCATCCGGGTCAACGCCGTGACGCCGGGGCACATCAGGACGGAGATGTTCGACGCGGTCGCCCCGGTGGACGAGGCGCGCGAGTTCTTCCGCGGCCAGGTCGCCCTCGGCACGCTCGGCGCGGCCGACGACGTCGCCGACACGGTGGCCTTCCTGCTCTCGGACCGTTCCGCGTACATCACCGGACAGGAATTCGTCGTGGACGGCGGCCTGGTGGGCTCCGTACCCGTCTGATCCCCGTCTGACCCTCGCCTGATCCCCCTGGCCGATGCCCCGGCTGAGTCCCCCGGCTGAGTCCCCTGTCTGAGTCCCGCCGTCAGGAGAAGGACCCGCGTACCGATGACCGTGACCACGCACGCCCCCGCGGAGCAGGCCTCTGCCGTGCCCGAGCCCGACCTCACCCCGGCCGATCTGCTGTCCAGGGCCGAGGCCATCGCCGCCACCCTGGTCAAGCGCCAGGCCGAGACGGAACAGCGCACCTTCTACGCGCCCGACACCCACGAGGCCTTCGCCGCGGCGGGGCTGTACCGGATCCTGGTGCCGCGCAGGTTCGGCGGCTACGAGTTCGGCGTCGACACGTTCATGCGCGTCGTGATGACGCTGACCCGCGCCTGTTCGTCGACGGGCTGGATGTACTGTCTGGGCGCCGCGCACCCGCAGGCCGTCGCGACCCTGTTCGACGAGCGCGTCCAGGCCGAGGTGTTCGCTGACGGCGACTTCATCTGCCCCGCCACGGTGGCCCCGAGCGGCACCGCCGAGCGCACCCCGGACGGGGACTGGCTCATCGACGGCACCTGGAACTACTGCTCGGGCTCCCCGTACGCCACCCACTTCGTGGGCCACACCCTGGTGTTCCCCGAAGATGCGGACGAACCCCACCCCATGCTGTTCATCGCCCCGCGCGACCAGTTCCGGCGGCTGGACGACTGGGGAGACCAGCTGGGCCTCAAGGGCAGCGGCTCGCACAGCATCACCCTGGAGAACGGCCGGGTGCCCGACCACTGCACGCTGCCCGGACACCTGAGCCAGACGGCCGTCGGACAGGATCTGCCCGGCGCCTCGCTGCACGCCAACCCCATGTACAGCGGCGGCGTGCTGACGTTCATGGTGCTGGAGGACGCGGCGCTCGCGGTGGGCATGGCGCTCGGCGCGCTCGACGCGTACGAGGAGCTGCTGCGCTCGCGGCACACCATCTTCCCGCCGATCGTGCCGCGCGTGGCGGACCCCGACTTCCAGTTCCACTACGGCGAGGCCAGCGGGCTGATCGCCACCGCCGAGGCCGCCTTCCTGAACGCGATCCAGCAGTGGCACGACGCCGCGGAAGAGGGCTTCACCCAGGAGCGCGAACTGCGCGTCGTCACGATCTGCCGGGAGGTCGTCAAGCTCTCCTGGCGCGCCGTCCAGGGCCATCTCTACCCCACCGCGGGCTCCAGCGCGGTACGCCACGGCACCCGCATGGAACGCGTATGGCGTGACCTCTCCATGCAGCAGAGCCACGCCGGTATCTCGGTGTTCCTCAACTCGATCGCCAACCGCGAGTTCACCAAAGCCCGTTTCGGCGTCGCGGACTGAGCCGCGCCGCAGCCATTCGCATCCGATTTCCGATCACACGATCCAGGAGGTAACCCGTGACGGGCGAGAAGACCGGTACGCGCGCGGTGGTACTCGGCGGCAGCATCGCCGGCCTGTTCGCCGCCAGAGTGCTCGCCGACGCGTACGACGAGGTGCGCGTGGTGGACCGCGACGCGCTCACGGGCGTGACGGGCCCGCGCCGCAGCGCCCCGCAGGGCCGCCACATCAACGGCCTGCTCGCGCGCGGCCAGGAGGTCATGGAGGAGCTGTATCCGGGCATCACCCAGGAGCTGTTCGACGACGGCGTGCCCACCGGCGACCTCGCCGGGCATGTGCGCTGGTACTTCAACGGCGAGCGGCTCAGGCAGCGCAGCGCGGGTCTGGTGTGCGTGGCCGCCAGCCGCCCCATGCTGGAGCGCCACATCCGGGAGCGCACGGCGGCGCTGGCGAACGTCGTGTTCGTCGAGGAGCACGAGATACTCGGCCTGGACACCACCGCGGACCACAAGCGCGTCACCGGCGTACGGGTCCAGGCGGTCGGCGCCGAGAACGCCGAAGAGGTCATCGCCGCCGACCTGGTCGTCGACGCCACGGGCCGCGGCTCGCGGACCCCGATCTGGCTGGCGGACCTCGGGTACGGGCGGGTCGAGGAGGAGCGCAAGAAGATCGGCCTCGGCTATGTCACCCAGCACTACCGGCTGACCGCCGACCCCTACCACGGCGACCTGTCCATCAACCCGGCCGCGTCGCCCGAGGTGCCGCGCGGGGCCATCTTCACCAAGACCGACGGCGACCGCGTCGAGCTGACCACCTACGGGCTGCTCGGCGACTACCCTCCCACCGACCAGCAGGGCCTGTACGACTGGATCAAGTCCCTGGCCGTGCCGGACATCCACGACGCGCTGCGGCACGCCGAGCCGCTGGACGAGCCCGTCGCGTTCCGCTTCCCGACGACCCTGCGGCGGCGCTACGAGAAGATGGAGCGCTTCCCGGACGGGCTGCTCGTCACCGGCGACGCCGTCACCTGCTTCAACCCGATATACGCCCAGGGCATGACGGTCTCGGCGCTCGGCGCGCTGACCATCCGGGACCATCTGCACACCGGGGCCGCGCCGCAGCCGCTGCAGTACTTCCGCGACCTCGCGCACGACGTGATCGACCCGCCGTGGGAGATGACCAACACCGTCGACCTCGGCTTCGAGGGCGTGCAGGGCGAGCGGACCGCGCAAGTCCGGATGGCGCAGGTCTATCTGAAGCTCGTGCAGAAGGCCGCGGCCGTCGACTCCACCGTCACCGCCGCGTATATGCGGGCCGCCGGTCTCGTCGCGCGCCCCGACTCGCTGATGCGCCCGGCCCTGGTGGCGCGGGTGCTGTGGAACACCGCGCGCCGCGTGCTCGGGGCCAGGCCGGAGCCGCCCGTACGGCGGCCCGCGGCCCCGCTGCGGTCGTCCGGCCAGGCGGCCGACTCCCGTACGGACCTGGTGGCCAGCTGACCGCGTGTACGGCTTGGCCGCGTGTACGGGGTGGCCGCGTGTACGGCTTGGCTGCCTGTACGGGGTGGCCGCCTGTACGGGCTGGCCGCCCGTACGGTCTGCCGTCCGTACGACGGGCCGCGCGTACGGCCTGACTACGCGTTCGGTCTGGCCGTGTGTACGACTTGGCCGCCGTACGACTTGGTCGCCGTACGGTCTGGCCGCCCGCACGGCCTGACCGCGTACGACGTGGACGCCGTATGACGTGGCCGTCCGTACGAGGTGGCCGCCCGCACGACCTGGCCGTGTGTGCGGGAGCCGGGGGCGGGCCGACCGCCCCGTGTGCGCCGCAGGACTGGCGGCGCGCTGACTCGCCCGTACGCGTACCGATGGACGAAGGGAAGCAGGAGTGATCGACGCAGCCGTCGCACCCGTGGCCGACCCCGTGTCGGAGGCCGCCGCACCGGGCGGGCCCGAGCCGTGGCGACCCGGACCGCCGTTCTCCGGCGTCCCGGCGTACCAGCTGTGCCGGGCCTACACCGTCACCGGGGACCTCGACGCCGACGCGCTGCGCGCCGCCTGGCACACGGTCGCCCAGCGCCACACGGCGCTGCGGCACGCCGTCGCCGGGCGGGGCGGGCGCGCCTCGGACCCGGTCACCGGCGGCGGTGGGCTGGCGGTCGCCCGGCGCGGCCCGGACGAGCACCTGGTCACCCTGCGGCTGCACCAGGCGGTCACCGACGAGCGGTCCCTCGCCGTCATGCTGGGCGAACTGTCCGCGCACTACGCCGCGCGGGCGCACGGCCGGGCGCTGCCCGCCGCGCTGGCCGTCTGGCCCCGGCAGTACACCGACCCCGCGCTGCGGCACCACGCCCCGGACGGCCCGCGCCGACGCGCGCTGCTCTCCTGGTGGACCGAGCGGCTCACCCCGCCGCCCGCCGGGCTGGCGATCCCCACCGACCGGCCGCGTCCGCGCGGGGCCGCCACCCGCGGCGGCACCCTGTCCTTCGACTGGGGGCCGGGCCCGGCCGCGCGCCTGGCCGCGCTGTGCGAGCGGTCGGCGGTCACCCCGTACGCCGTGCTGCTCGCCGCGTTCCAGGCGCTGCTCGCCCGGTTCGCCGACGAGCCGCGCACCGCCGTCGGCGTACCGGCCAGCCTGCGCCCGGCGCGGCCCGAGGCCGACGGGGTCGTCGGCCCCTACCGCAACCACCTCGTCATCAGCACCGACGTGGGCGGGTGCGGCACCTTCCGTGAGCTGGCCGACCGGGTCGCGCAGGGGGTGCGGGCGGCGTTCGACCACCGTGAGCTGCCCTACGAGCAGCTGCTGCGCGAGCTCGGCGCGGACGACGACGTCCGGCGCCGACTCCCGCTGTGCGACGCCCTGTTCGTCCACGAGCCCGCGGACACCGCCGAACTGCGGCTGCCCGGCGTGCGGGTGCGCCGCCGCACCGTCGACAACGCCACCGCCCGCACCGACCTCACCCTGACGGTGTGTCAGGACAGTCCGGTGCTGCGCGGCTCCCTGGAGTACCGCGCCGCGCTGTGGGACCCGCCGTCGGCCGCCGCGCTGCTTGAGCAGCTGCGCACCCTGCTCACCGCCGCCCTGGAGCGGCCCGACGCCCCGCTCGGCGAACTGCCGCTGGAGTCCGCGCAGTTCCTGCGCGGCGCGGTGCGGGCCGCGGACCGTACCGCCGTACCGCCCGTACGGGAGCCCGTGCACGCCCAGGTGTACGCGGCGGCCCGGCGCACCCCGGACGCGACCGCCGTCACCGGCGGCGGCGACACGGTCAGCTACGCCGCTCTGCGGCGGCGCGCGCGGGCGGTCACCGAGGCGCTCACGGCCCGCGGCGTCGCGGGCCGCGCGGTCGCCGTACGCCTCGACAACGGTCCGGACCAGGCGGCGACGGTACTCGGCGCGTTCGCGGCGGGCGCCCATGCGCTGTGCCTGGGCACCGGCCGCTCCGGCGAACGCGACCGGGCCGTGCTCACCGCCGCCGCGCCCGCCTGCCTCGTCGTCGACACCGCCCGCACCGACGACGACCTCGTCACCTGGTACCAGACCGCACACCACGGCCAGGTACTCGCCCTGGCCGCACTCGCCGCGGACGAGTCCGGCGCGGAGTCCGCCTCTGGCACGCCGGGCGACACGCCGAGCGGCGCGGACGCCAGCGCGCTGGACCGGTGGGCGTACGTCACGCATACGTCCGGATCCACCGGCACGCCGAAGGGGATTCCGCAGACGCACCGGACTTTCGCCCAGTTCCTGGCCTGGTTCGCCGCGGAGTTCCGGCTCGGGCCCGGCGCGCGTATGGCGCAGTGGGCCGCACCCGGCTATGACGCCTCGCTCGTCGAGATGGGCGCGGCGCTCACCTCGGGCGCCACCCTGTGCACGGTGCCGGACAAGATCCGGGCCCACCCCGAGAAGCTCGCCGACTGGCTGGCGGCCGAGCGGATCACGCACTTCCAGACCGTGCCCAGCTTCGCCCGACAGCTCCTCACCGCCGCCACCGCCACCACCGGCGGTGGCGGCACGCCCCTGACCGGGCTGAGCCACCTGCTGCTCGCCGGAGAGGCGCTGACCGGCGAGCTGGCGGGCGGGCTGCGCGCGGCCCTGCCCGGCGTACGCCTGGTCAACCTGTACGGCGCCACCGAGACGATCCTGGCGACCTGGCACGAGGTGACCGGGCCCGTTCACGGCCCCGTCCCCATCGGCCGTTCCATACCCGGCCGCCAGGTCCTCGTGCTCGACGACGCCGACCGGCCCTGCCCCACCGGCGTCACCGGGCACATCGTCGTACGCGGCCCCTACCTCACACCCGGCTACGCGGGCGGCGCCGGGCCGCACGACGACGCCGCCTTCCGGCCGCTCGACTCGCTGGACGCGGGGGACGCCGCCGCGGGCGGCCGCTGCTACCGCTCCGGCGACCTGGGACGCCGCCGCCGCGACGGCGCCCTGGAGTTCCGCGGCCGCGCCGACGCCCGCGTGAAGTTCCTGGGCGTCCGCATCGAACTCACCGACATCGAGGCGGCCCTGGCCGCGCACCCGTCGGTGACCGACTGCGCCGTGGTGGCGCTCACCGGCCCCGACGGCCTGGTGTCCCGCCTCGTCGCCCATGTCGTGCCCGGCCGCGCACCCGGCGGAGAACCCCTGGGGTCCGCCGCCGAATGGCGAGCCGTGCTGCGCCGACGCTTCGGCAAGGCGATGCTCCCCGTCTCCTTCACGACCCTGACCGGCCTGCCGAGGAACACCGGCGGCAAGGTCGACCGCCGCCGCCTCGCCGAGGCCGCGGACGCCTCCGTACCTTCCGCACCTCCCGTAACGCGCTCACTGACGCTGCTGCCAACCGAATCATGATGGGGTGAGAATCGTGACCATGGTCGAGACCGAACTGCCGGTCGATTCCAATGGAACGGACGTCTATTTCGACGGCGAGAACCTGGACATCCCGGCCGTCCGCCGGGTCGCCGAGGACCAGGCGCCCGTCGGCGTCGCCCCGGCGGCCCTGGCCCGAGCCGCCTCCAGCCGCCGGATGTTCGAGGACATCGTCCGCGAGGGCACCCCCGTCTACGGTGTCACCACCGGCTACGGCGAGATGATCTACATGCTCGTGGACACCTCCAAGGAGGTGGAGCTTCAGACCAACCTGGTGCGCAGCCACAGCGCGGGCGTCGGCCCGCTGTTCGCCGAAGACGAGGCCCGCGCCATCCTGGCCGCCCGCCTCAACGCCCTGGCCCGCGGCTACTCCGCGGTGCGCCCCGAACTCCTGGAGCGCATCGCCCTCTACCTCAACCGGGGCATCACCCCGGCCATCCCCGAGGTCGGCTCGCTGGGCGCCAGCGGCGACCTGGCGCCGCTCGCCCACATCGCCACCAGCCTCATCGGCGAGGGCTATGTACTGCGCGACGGGGTGCGCGCCCCCACCGCCGACGTGCTGCGCGAAGAGGGCATCGAGCCGCTCGAACTCCGGTTCAAGGAGGGCCTGGCCCTGATCAACGGCACCTCGGCGATGACCGGCCTCGGCTCCCTGGTCATCGGCCGGGCCCTGGAGCAGGTCCGCCAGGCGGAGATCGTCACCGCCCTCGTCGTGGAGACCCTCCAGGGCTCCACCAGCCCGTTCCTGGCCGAAGGCCACGACCTGGCCCGCCCGCACCAGGGCCAGATCGACACCGCGGCCAACATGCGCGCCCTGCTGCACGGCAGCGGCCTCGCCGTCGGCCACGCCGAACTGCGCCGCCAGGCCGCCGAGCAGCGCACCGGCGACGGCGTGCACCGCACCGAGGTCTATCTGCAGAAGGCCTACACGCTGCGCGCCATCCCCCAGGTCGTCGGCGCGGTCCGGGACTCCCTGTACCACGCGCGCCAGAAGCTGGAGATCGAGCTCAACTCCGCCAACGACAACCCGCTGTTCTTCGACGGCCAGGACGAGATCTTCCACGGCGCCAACTTCCACGGCCAGCCGATCGCGTTCGCCATGGACCACACCGTGATCGCCCTGACCCAGCTGGGCGTGTTCTCCGAGCGGCGCACCAACCGGCTGCTCAACCGGCACCTCAGCGACGGCCTGCCGGAGTTCCTCGTCAAGGGCGAGCCCGGCCTCAACAGCGGCTTCGCCGGAGCCCAGTACCCGGCCACCGCGCTGGTCGCCGAGAACCGCACCATCGGCCCGGCCAGCACCCAGTCGGTGCCCTCCAACGGCGACAACCAGGACGTCGTCAGCATGGGCCTGATCGCCGCCCGCAACGCCCGCCAGGTGCTGCGGAACAACACCAGGATCCTCGCCGTCGAATACCTCGCCGCCGCGCAGGCCGTGGACCTCTCCGGGCGCTACGACCGGCTCAGCCCGGCCGGCCGGGCCGCCTACGACCAGATCCGCTCGCTGGTGCCCACGCTGGAGCGCGACCGTTTCATGTCCGACGACATCGAACTGATCGCCGCCGCGCTGTCGCGGGGCGAGTTCCTCCAGGCCGCCGAGCACGCCGAGACCGAGCTGCGCTGAGCCGAGCCGCGCCGAGCCGAGCCAGGCGCGCCGAACCCCGCGGCCCCGGCCGCGCACCCGCATCCGCATAGCAGGCCGTGCCGACCGACCGGCCTGCTATGCGGCCTACTTGGAGGCCAGCCACCCCATGGACATCCCAGACATCCCACTCTCGTACAACCAGGAATTCCTCTGCATGTTCGACCAGGGCGACGAGGAGGGGCCGTTCGGGCCCCGCTACAACATCGTCGCGGGCTGGCGGCTGCGCGGAAAGGTCG
Source organism: Streptomyces sp. O3 (assembly GCF_054788135.1). Taxonomy (NCBI): domain Bacteria; kingdom Bacillati; phylum Actinomycetota; class Actinomycetes; order Kitasatosporales; family Streptomycetaceae; genus Streptomyces; species Streptomyces sp. O3. Next base: position 84,596 of record NZ_JBTVYK010000012.1, on the reverse strand, counting down.
ACACCGACGCGCTCCAGGGCGCACTCGACGACGTCGTGGCCCGGCACGAGGCGCTGCGCACCACGATCGTGCGCGGCGAGGAAGGCCGCCGCCAGGAGATCCACCCGCCGAAGCCGGTCCCCCTGGAACTGCGCGACCTGCCCACGCCCGACGACACCGGGCTCCGCGCCCGGCGGGCCGAGGAGCTGATCATCGACGTCGAGGGCGGCCAGTACGGGGTCACCGAGATGCCGCTGCTGCGGGCGGTCCTGGGCCGCTTCGACGAGCAGGACGCCGTCCTCGTACTCACCGCCCACCACACCGCCGTCGACGAGACCTCACTCCAGCTCATGATCCGGGACCTCGGCACCGCCTACGCCACCCGGCGCGGCCACGACGTGCCCGAACTGCCCCCGGCGGCCCAGTTCCAGGAGTTCGCGGTCTGGGAGCGGGAGCGGTTCGCGCCCGAATCCCCGCACGCGGTGAAGGCGCGCGCCCACTGGCGGCGGCACCTGGCGGGCGGACGGATCACCGGAGTGCCGACCGACCACCTCAAGTCCGCGGGGCTCGACAAGACCACCGCCGTGCACCGCTTCGTCATCGACGCCGAACTGACCGGCGCGACCCTCGCGTTGGCCAGGGCGACGCGAGGCACCGCCTTCATGGTGCTGCTCGCCGCGTACAAGGTCTATCTGAGCGAACTGACCGGCGTACGGGACGTGACGGTGCCGACCATGGCGTTCGGCCGCGGCCCGGCCCGCTTCCAGGACACCGTCGGCGCCTTCTTCAACTTCGTGCCGCTGCGCACCGACGTCGGCGGCTGCGACACCTTCCGCGAGGTGGTCGAGCGGACCCGCGCCACCTGCCTCAAGGCGTACGCCAACGACCTGCCGTTCGCCCAGGTGATGGCCGAGGCCCCGGAGATCGCCGCGCCCTTCGCCGCCGACGACCTCGGGGTCTTCGCCTTCCAGGTGCTGCAGTTCCCGCCGTCGCACGGTGAACCGGTAGGCGACCTGGCGTACTTCGAGATACGCGACCGGAAGCTGTCCCAGGACGTCAGCACCGACATCCCGGACGGCGCGATGGTGCAGCTGACCGTCGACCCCGAGTCGGGGGAGATGGCCGGGTACCTGGGGTACAACACCAACCTCTACGACGACCGGACCATCCGGGACATGGCGGCGGGGTTCCGCGAGAGCCTGCGGGTGACCGTCGCGGCCCCGGACGCACCCCTGCACCGCCCCTGAACTCCCGAACCATCGCACGTACGAGGCGGCCGACCGGGAATCCCCCCGGTCGGCCGCCTCGCGTGGCCAGGTCGCCCGCCCTCAGCCGCCGAGCAGCCCGCCGCGCGCCTCGCGCAGCTCCTCGAACGACGACAGGTCCGGCACCGTCCAGCCGTCCAGGTCGTACTCGGACAGGCAGGCGTCGACGAACGCCTTGTAGCCGTCCACCTGCCCCGACGTGGTCTGCGACATCAGCAGCTCGACGCGGGTGTTCTCGTGGTTGCCCGCGTAGTTGCGCTCGTACAGCTCGTGCCGTCCGCCGAACTCGGTGCCCACCGCGTCCCAGAGCAGCTTCATCACCTTGACCCGGTCCACCGCCTCGACCCCGCCCGAGCCGCGCAGATACTTGTCCAGATAGGGCCGCACATCCGGGTTCTTGAAGTCCTCCGCGCTGGAGTTGACATAGATCAGGCCGCTCGCCACATCCTGCTCGATGATCTCCTTGACCCGCGGATAGCCGATCTGCATGAACCAGCGGTACGCCATCCCGTACTGCGGATTCGGCAGCACCGCGCCGTGGTGCCACTCCACCGGGTTGCGGGCGGCCGCGTCCGAGAACGCCCAGAACAGGTTGCGCCAGGCCAGCACCTCGCCGATCCGGCTCTGCACCCCGCGGAAGTCCTTCGTACCGGTGATCTCCAGGGCCTTGATCAGCAGCCCGGCGATGAACTCCAGCTTCACCGCGAGCCGGGTGCAGCCGTGGAAGGTGAAGCGCTCGAAGAACCCCGAACGGCCGGGGAACATCTGCACCTTGCCCAGATGCCCGTAGATGAACACGTTCTCCCAGGGGATCAGCACCTTGTCCAGGACGAGGATCGTGTCGTTCTCGTCCAGCCGCGACGACAGCGGATAGTCGAACGGGCCGCCCATCACCGCGGCCGTCGCCGAGTACGACGGACGACAGATCAGCTTCATCCCCGGCGCGTCCATCGGCACCGTCGCCACCAGAGCGAACTCCCGCTTCTTGATGGGCAGTCCGAAGTGCGCGATGAAGTTGTAGTGGGCCAGCGCGCTGCCGGTCGCGACCACCTTGGCGCCGCTGACCACCAGGCCCGCGTCGGTCTCCTTCTCCACATGGATGAAGACGTCCTCGACCTCGTCCGGCGGCCGGTTCCGGTCCACCGGCGGATGCACGATCGCGTGGTTCCAGAACAGCACCTTCTCCTGCGACTCCCGGTACCAGCGCCGCGCGTTGTCCCCGAACGGCTCGTAGTAGTCGGCGTTCGCGCCGAGCGTGCCGAGGAACGACGCCTTGTAGTCGGGGCTGCGGCCCATCCAGCCGTAGCTCATCCGCGCCCACGCGGCGATCGCCCGCTGGTCGGCGACCAGGTCGTCGGCCGAGCGGGGCGTGGTGAAGAAGCTGTGCGTCAGACCGTCGCTGCCGGTGTCGGTCGGCCGGGTCAGCTCGCCGCGCCGCTCCGGGTCGTGCAGGGCGTCGTACAGGCGCGCCGTCATCCGGACCGGGTTGCGGAAGGCGGGATGCGTCGTGACGTCCTTGACGCGGTCCCCGTACAGATAGATCTCGCGGTCGTCGCGCAGGCTTTCGATGTACTCGTCGCCCGTCAGCGGACGGGTGGCGGGCCGCTCGTCGGCGGGGCGTGCGGGGATGTCCTGACGCTCGGTCATCAGCGGTGTTCCCTCTTCCTCTCAGGCCGCGCGCCGTGCTGAGGCGGGCCGGGGCACACCCGTGTCCTGAGGTGCGCGCAGGGGCGTGTCGGGTGGCTTTCATGGTGGCAGCCGCGGCCGGGCGGGGGCTTCTCCGAGCGTGCCCGGCAGCCGTCGCCGCACCCCGCGTCCCAGGTGCGCACGCCCACGTCGCACACCAGAAGATGCGGCGCTTCCCGGCGGGCTGCGACGGTCGATCGCGAGTAGGGCGGGCCCGCGCGTACGGGCCGCCGACGGTGGCGCATCTCCCAGGAGGACATGGTGTTGACGACCGAGGTGCCGACGCGCGAGCAACTGGTGCGCCGCGCGTGCGACGCGGCCGGGGTGCTGAGCGGTAACGCGGCCTGGGCGGAGGAGAACCGGCGCATCCACGACGAGTCGATCGAGGCCCTGGCCGACGCGGGAGTCTTCCGGCTGCGCGCGCCCCAGCGCTTCGGCGGCTACGAGAGCGACACCCGCACGCTGGTCGAGGTGGCCGCCGAGCTCGGCCGGGCCGACGCCTCCACCGCGTGGGTCGCGTCGGTCTACTGGATCCCCGGCTGGATGACCGCTCTGTTCCCCGACCCGGTCCAGGACGAGGTGTTCGCCACCCCCGACACACGGGTATGCGGCACCCTCAGCCCCGGCGGCATGGCCGCGCCCGCCGACGGCGGCGTGGTCGTCAACGGGCAGTGGAAGTTCATCAGCGGCGCGCTGCACGCCCACTGGCAGATCATCGTCGCGATCCAGCCGACCCCCGACGGCGAGCCGATGCCCGTCATGGCCCTGGTGCCCATGGCGGACCTGCGGATCGTGGACGACTGGTACACCTCGGGGCTGAAGGGCACCGGCAGCGTCACGACCGTCGCCGAGAACGTCTTCGTGCCCGCCGCGCGCGTCCTGCCGCTCCCCGTGATCCTCGGGGGCCGGGGCGGCGTCTCGCAGGCCAACGCGTCCGCCGCGGCCTACCAGGCCCCGCTGCTGCCGGTCGCGTCGGCCTCGTCGGCCGGCGCGGTGCTCGGCATGGCGAAGGCCGCCAAGGACGCGTTCTTCCAGCGGCTGCCCGACCGCAAGATCACCTACACGGACTACGAGAGCCAGAGCCAGGCGCCCCTGACCCATCTCCAGGTCGCCGACGCGGCGTTCAAGACCGACCAGGCGGAGTTCCACGCGCTGCGCCTGGCCGACCTGGTGGACGGCAAGTCCGCCCAGGGCGCCGAGTGGAGCCTTGAGGAGCGAGTGCGCGCCCGCGCCGACCTGGGCGCCGTGTGCCGCCTGGCGAAGGAGGCCGTGGACGTCTACAGCACGGCCAGCGGCGGCTCCTCCATCTACACCAGCGTGCCCATCCAGCGGATCGCCCGCGATGTGCAGGCCGTCAACCAGCACGCGCTGATGCACCCCAACACCAACGCCGAGCTGTACGGCCGGGTGCTGTGCGGCCTGGAGCCCAACACCCTCTACATCTGACCGTCACGCTCCGCATCCGACCGTCACGAACCCAGGGGAGAACCCATGACCACCACCACGGACACCGCCGTCACCGACGCGGACAAGGCCGCCGCCGCCTCCGTACCCGGACGCATCGTCGAGGCCTGGGCCAAGCACGACGCCAAGGCCTTCGCGCAGGTGTTCACGGCCGACGGCAGCATGATCCTGCCGGGCGTCTACCGGGACGGCCGGGCGGACATCGAGTCCTTCATGACCCAGGCCTTCGCCGGGCCCTTCCAGGGCACGCGGGTCGTCGGCAGCCCGCTCGCCGTGAAGTTCCTGCGCCCCGACGTGGCCCTCGTCATCACCCAGGGCGGCGTCCTGGCCCCCGGCGAGAGCGAGCCCGCCGCCGAACGCGCCATCCGGGCCACCTGGGTGGTCGCCAAGCAGGACGGCGTCTGGCAGCTCGCCGCGTACCAGAACAGCCCCCGCGACAGCGCCTGACACCCTGCCCCGTCGGCCCGGTGTCGGCGGGGCACGCGGAGGCGTGTCGGCGGGGCCCGCGAGGCCGCCAAAACGCCCCCCGGCGGTGGCCGGGGGGCGTTTTCGCGTACTCGCGGGGCTCAGTGGGCGGCCGCCCCGGCGGGAACCGGCGCGGTCAGCCGCACCGGCAGCGACTGGTGGCCGTTCATGATGAACGTGGGCAGCGGCCGCAGCTCGTCGGGCCGCACCGCGAGCGACAGCTCGGGGAAGCGCTCGAACAGCGTGGACAGCCCCACCTTCGCCACCAGCCGGGCCACACCCGCGCCCAGGCAGTAGTGCGGACCGACCCCGAACGACAGGTGCTCCTTGTCCTCACGGGTGATGTCGAAGGCGCAGGCGCTCTCCCCGTGCAGCGCCGGATCACGGCCCACCGCACTGTAGTTGACCAGGATCGGGTCGCCCTTGGGGATGGTCACACCGTCCAGCTCGATGTCCTCCACCGCGTACCGCAGCGGCAGCTGGGCCAGCGGCGACTGCACCCGCAGCGTCTCCTCGATCACGTCGTCCCACGCGGCGCGGCCCGACGTGACGAGCTCCAGCTGCTCGGGGTGGCTGAGCAGTGCCGTGATGGCGTTGTCGAAGAAGTTGATGGTCGTCTCGGAACCGGCCCCGAGAATCGCGAAGATGGTGTCGCACAGCTCGGCCTCGCTGAGCCGTGAGCCGTCCTCGTCCCGCGCCGCGATCAGGTCGCTGGTGATGTCCTCGCCCGGTTCGGCCCGCTTCTGCGCGACGAGTTCCTCCATGGCGCCGCGCCAGTTCGCGAGCACCGACTGGGCCTGCTCGGGGCTGACCGTGGTGTCCACCATCATGTCGATGACCTTCGCGGTGGCGGCGCGCTGCTCTTCGCCCATGCCGATCAGCTCGGCCACCAGCATGGCGGGCAGCGGATACGCGAACCGCTCGCGCAGATCCACCGTCCCGCCCGGCTCCACCGCGGCCAGACCGTCCAGCAGGTGGTTCGTCAGCCCCTCGACGAGCGGGCGGATCGCCTCCGTGCGGCGCGGCGTGAACGCCTTGCCGACCAGGCGGCGCAGCCGGACGTGGTCCTTGCCGTACGCGGTGACCATGTTGTCCATCGCGATCCAGCTGATCATCTCCCAGTTGGGCGGGATCTCGCCGTTGATGAACTTGGGCCAGTGGTTGCGGGCGCTCTTGGTGACCTGCGGATCGGTCAGCACCCTGCGTACGTTCGCGTAGTCGTTGATGGACCAGGCGAGCACCCCGCCGGGAAGCTCCACCTGGGTCGCGGCGCCCTGGGACCGCAGGGCGGCGGCTTCGGCGTGGATGTCCCGTCCGGTGGTGTCGAGGACGACGGGGCAGCGGTTTTCCATGGATTCTCCCGGAGATGAGGGCTGCGGCGCGAGGCTGGACCTGGGCCGCGGACGGACGGCGGCCGAGGCCGCGCGGGACCTACCGGCGGGACCTACCGGCGGGACCTACGCGGCGGCCCCGGCGCTCCCGGCGTCCTCGATCCGTTCGACGACGAGCCGGACGAGCGCCGCGAGGGTCGGGTCCTCCTCGAAGAGGTCGCCGACCTCCAGCTCCGCCCCGATCTCGTCCTCGATACGGGTCACGATGCGGACCGCCGCGATGGACTCGCCGCTCAGCTCGAAGAAGGTGGCGTCCCGCTGCTCGGCGGCCGCGGCCCCCAGCACATCGGTCCATATCCCGGCCACCTGCCGCTCGACCCGCGACAGGGCGGTGGACTCGTCGAGATCGCTGTTCATGCGGGGACTCCTTCACTGACGTATGGACCCGATGGACCCGAGGCTCAACTCGCAGCGTCACACCAGGCCGTTGACGGCGGCATCTCCTGGATTGCCTGGATCGCCGCGTGGCCCGACACGGTCCGCACCACATCGGCGCCCAGGGACCTCAGCAGCGCGACGCGCTCGGGCGACGCCGACGCGTGCGGCACGACGACGGTGCAGCGACAGCCGCGTACGGCGGCCAGCGCGGCCAGCGCGACCCCCGCGCCGCCCGACGCGGACTCCACCACCGTGGCCCCCGGCGACCGGCCGGGACGGACCACCGGGGCGCCGCCGATCAGTTCGTCGACCGCGTCCACGACCCGCCGCACAGCGGCGAGACTGGGCATACGCCGCGTCAAGCCGCCACCGCCCCGGTACGGGCCCGCCCGGCGGGGACCGGCGGCGCGGGCGGCGCGGGCAGAGCGGCGAGCGTGCCCGCACCGTGCCGCTTCCCGTGCACGCCGCGCGGCTTCCCGTGCGCGCCGCCCGAGTGCCGGGCGGCGTCCACCGGGTCGGCGGGGCCGCCGTAGAGGTGGACGTCGACCACCACCGGGCCGTGGACGCCGAGCCGTAGCTCGGTGTGGCTGTGTCCGTCGGTCACCCCGAGCAGCGCGAGGAACCGGGTGACGGCACGGGCGGCCTCGTCACCGGCCGCGCCGTCGGTGCCGGTGACCTGGTGGACGCCCGCGTAGCTCACCGCGTCCACGCCGCCGCGGGGCCCGGCGACGTACGCCTCCATCAGGAAGCCGCCGCCGCGCGCCAGCCGCCACGCGTACGGCAGGTCCGCGGGCCGCCGCACCCGCACCGCCCCGGCGTCGGAGACCGGGCCTGGCGGGGCCGTCGGCCGGACGAGGAACGGGTAGCCGGACAGGGCCCCGAAGGTCTCCAGCGAGCGCCGGTCGGTGACGAGCGCGCAGTCCACCAGCGACACCCCGTGCGCGGCGAGCTCCCGCCGCAGCAGCCAGCGGTCCAGCACCGGACCGGGCGGGTACCCGCGCGCGGCGCCTGTGCCGTTGAGGCGGCGCAGGGTCTTCGCGGGGTTCAGGGCGAGCCCGAGCCGCTCCGCCTCGGTGCTGACCGTCGGCAGCGTCGCATCGACGCCCAGGTGAACGACCTCGTCGACGCCGTGTGTTCCGGCCGTCTCCCGGATCAGGGCCCGCAGCGCGTGCTCGTCGCTGAAATCGGCCAGGAGCAGTTCCTGGGAAAGGAATTCGACCTCGTCGAGATACGCGTCGTCGCGCAGCGACGGATCCCAGACCGACCAGACGCCGAAACCGGCCGTCACGGCCTTTCGCACCAGACGGCGGTGCGGCATCACCATCAACAGTCGCTGGGGCGCACGGGGATACGGCATCGCGATTCTCCCTCTCTCCCTCGATCTCCCGATCTCCCGATGTCCCGATCTCCGGGTCTCCGGGTCTCCCTCTCGGGTCGAACAACGAGCTGACCACTTCGCCAAGTAGCGGACAACCGCCGACGTTCAAGCGACCAGAAGCTGAACGTCTCGGTTTCACCGAAAACCGTGAGGTGGCACCGTGAGAATGCGGCGACTTGGTGAAGTAGCCAAGCGGCCGCGTGAAAACCGGGTGAAAGCGCGCACAGCGGCAATTCGAGGAGGTCGTCCCATGCTCAGCGGCACCGTTGGCCGGACCCGGCCGCACATCGCCTCCGCGTTCCGGGCCCGGCTGCGCGAGTCGGCGGCGGGCTGCGCCGTCACCGGGCAGCCGGACCGCGAAGTGCTCGCCGCGCTGCGGGACTCGGGCCTGCTGTCCCTCGCGGTCCCGGCCGAGTACGGGGGCGCGGGCGGGGGCGCGCCCGAGGTCAACCGGACGGTCGAGGAACTCGCGACGGTCAACCCCTCGATCGCGCTGATCGCCCACCAGCACTACACGGTGACCTCGCTCATCGCCGAGTGGGGCAGCCGGGCCCAGCGCGAGAGCCTGCTGCCCGCGCTCGCCGACGGCGGTCAGCTGGCCGCGTCGGCGTGGAGCGAGACGCTCGCCGACACGGCCAGGACCGGGCCGCGCGGCAGCGCCGTACGACGGGACGACGGCGGCTGGACCCTGGACGGCGGCCGCGCCTTCACCGCGGGCGCGCACATCGCCGACGTATACCTCGTACTCGCCGCCACCGCCGAAGGGGCCGCCGAAGGGGCCGGCGAAGGACCTGGGGGCGGGCCCGGCGAAGGGGCCGGGACCGGGGACGGCCCCGGCGCCCAGGGGCGGACCTTCTTCCTGGTCGGGGCCGACAATCCGGGCGTGGCCGTACGGTCGAGCCCCGACCTGGCGGGCATGCGCGGCTCGGCCACCGGCCTGGTGACGCTGCGGCACTGCCAGGTGCCCGACGCGGACCGGCTCGGCCCGCGGCACGGGGCGCACCGCGCCATCGCGGGCCTGCGCGGGTCCGGTGTGACGCTGGGCGCCGTATCCGTCGGCCTGGCCCGCGCCGCCCTGGACCTCGCCGTCGGCTACGCCAACCGGCACGACCTGCTGACCGGGGCGGCGTTCCGGCACCGCCTCGGCGACCTCGCCACGCGCCTCGAATCGGCGCGGGCCATCGTCGACCGGGCGGGCGCTGGCCTGTCGCCCGACCCCGAACTGACCGCGCTGTACTGCAAGGTGTTCGCCTCCACCGCGGCCGAGGAGATCTGCCTCGACGTCGCCAGGATCGTGGGCGAGGCCGGATACCTGGCGGGCGACGTGCTGACCCGGCTGCTCGCCGACGCGCGCGGCGTCGCCCTCCTCGGCCCCACGAACGACCTGTGCCGGGAGGTCCTGGCCGAGTCGTGGCGGCGCTGACCGCCGCGTGTCGGCGACAGCCGACGCCACGCGTCACATGTCCAGGGGACGCTTGGCCGTGCGCTCCAACCACCACTGCACCACGATCAGGTTGCTCACCCAGCCGACCCAACGGGCCGTCTCGGCCACGTAGTTGAAGTCGACCGTGTCGGCCCAGGGCGACCACCACAGCCAGGACATGCCGATGACGAAGCCCCAGATGACCTGTCCCCAGACCACCGCGAAGCTGTACAGCATCCAGCGCCGGTGCTCGCGCCAGCGGCGCTGGCGGGCCCGCCGGTAGCCCATCAGACCGGCGACGGACCACAGGACGGCCGACATCAGGACACCGATGCTGCCCGCGCGGAACGCGACCGGGAACATGGCGATGGCGAACGCCGCCGACGGGAGCGCCCCGCCCCAGAGATAGACCCGGCCGCTCCACCGGTGGAACACCGGGTGCCGCCGTCGCAGCCACGGCCACATCTGCAGGCACATGGTCACCAGGGCCACCGTGCCGAAGCCGACATGGCCCACGAGCAGGGCGTAGTGCAGCGGGAACTGCAGCGGGATACGCGACTCGCCCGAGTCGAAGGCGGCGTACGGCGGCAGCTGGTAGATGAGGAACGCGACGGTCGCGGCGCCCATCGCCAGGACCCACAGGTTCGTGCTGCGGCGTCGCGTACGAGGCGGTGCGCCGCGCGGTGGAGCTGGCTCCTCGCGTACGGCGGACTCCTCGCGTATGGCTGGTTCTTCGCGTACGGCGGACTCCTCGCGTATGGCTGGTTCTTCGCGTACGGCCGCCGGTGGCCGGGCGACAGCGGGGGCGCCGGGCCGCTCCAGATTCTGCGTCACGGGTTGATCCTCCTGCGGCATCGTGGGCTCGACCGTTCGAGCCGCCCGTGGCCGAAAGCGTCACAGTCAGCCGGGGGGTGAGGCATCTCCTGGATTGCCCTGGGGCACGCCGATGGGGCGGAGCCGCGTACGGCCCCGCCCCATACGAGTGCGCCCCACACAGGTGCGCCGCACCTGACCGCGGCGGACATCGCGCGCTGCGGTCAGGTGGGAGAGGAGATCAGCTCAGAGACGCCGCCTTCCGGGACGGATCCGCGTCCCCGTCGGCCGGGTCCACCGCCTCGCTCGACTGAGTCGCCGAGCCGGGCTGGCCGGGATCGCCCGGCTCGGCCGCCGCGCCCGCGTCCGGCGCGTCGCCCGGCTCCGGCGCGGGGGCCGAGCCGATCGGCGGAATGTGCTTGAGCTTGACCGCGATCAGTACGGCCACGGCCGCCAGAATCACGCCACACACCACGGCGATGGTCTGCAGACCGCCGAGGAACGCGTCCTGGGCCGGTGCGAGCAGCGCGGCGGCGGTGTCCTCGGGCAGCCCGTCGGCCGCCGCGTTGGCCCCGGCCAGGCTGTCCCGCGTAGCCTCCGCCGCCTCGCCGCTGACGCCCGCCGGTACGGAGTCGGCGACCTGGGAGCGGTACACGGCCAGGCCGACGGTGCCGAACACCGCGATACCGAGCGTGCCGCCGAACTCGTTCGCCATCTGGGCCAGCGAGCCCGCCGAACCCGCCTTCTCCGGGGGAGCGTTCATGACCACGAGGTTGGTGCCGAGACCCGGCATCGGCGCGGCGCAGAAGGCGACGACGGTGAATCCGGCCACCAGCAGGGCGGTGCTCCCCGCCGTCCCGGCGTCGAGCGTGAGATAGGTCAGGAGCACCAGCGCGGAGATCGCCAGACCGCCCGCGATCACATACGCGGGCCGGAAGCGGGCCGCGAGCTTCGGCGCGACCGTGAAGCCCAGGGCGCCGCCGACCATGCCGGGAACCATCGCCAGGCCCGCCTCCAGCGTCGACATGCCGTCCACGAGCTGGAAGTACAGCATCATGAACAGCATGATCGCGCCGCCCTGCGCGCTGTAGGCGAGCTGACCGCCCAGGGTGGTGCCGATGGTGCCGTTGCCGAACAGGCGCACGTCGAGCAGCGGGTCGCTGAGCCGGCGCTGACGGCGTACGAACGCCACTCCGGCGGCCACGCCGACCAGGAGGGACAGCACCGGCAGGGTCTCCCAGCCGTGCCGGGCCAGCTCCTTGATGCCGTAGACGGTCGGCAGGATCATCAGGAGCGTCAGCAGGACGCTGGTCGGGTCGAGTCGGCCGGGCTCGCCGTTCTTGTACTCCGGCAGCAGCTTCGGGGCCAGCACCAGCGCGATCAGCACCAGCGGCACACCGAGCAGGAACACCGAACCCCACCACCAGTGCGCCAGCATGACACCGCCGATGACGGGGCCGAACACCGCGCCCATGGTGAAGGTGGCGCCCCACAGACCGAAGGCCGCGGCCTGCTGCTTGGGGTCCTGGAACAGCGTGGCGATCAGGGAGATCGTGGACGGGCCGATGGTGGCGCCGGCGATGCCCAGCAGCGCGCGGGCCGCGATCAGCATCTCCGGGCTGGTCGAATAGGCGCACAGCACGGACGCGACGGAGAACGCCGCCGCGCCGATGATGAGCAGTTTGCGGCGTCCGACGCGATCCCCGAGCGTGCCCATGGTGACCAGGAATCCCGCGAGCAGGAATCCGTAGATGTCCATGGTCCACAGCTGCTGGTTGCTGTCGGCGCCCAGGTCGGTCGCCAGTTCGGGCAGCGCCAGCATCAGGACGAAGAGATCGATGGCGACGACGAAGGTGGGCAAGGCCAGTACCGCCAGGCCGAGCCACGCCTTCCGCCCTGCCTTGGCAGGTGCTTGGGCAGCGGGCACTCTCGTACTCCTTTCGTTGCGCAATCCCGGTGTGGGGCACCGCGCGGGGGTCAGTGGTGTGCGTTCGGTGCGCCTGGCGGGGCCCATCGCCGCTGAGCGGAGGGCCGACCGCCTTCCGGCGGGGAGTGTCGGAAGGCGGTCGCCCCAGGGGGTTACTCGCCGAGGAGGGGGCGCACCTCGACGCCGCCGCCGGGCTTGGCCGGAACGTGCTGAGCGATCTCCTTGGCGTGCTCGATGTCGCGGGCCTCAAGGACGAAGAAACCGGCGATGACTTCCTTGGAGTCGAGGAACGTCCCGTCGGAGACGACCCCGTCCCGCACGGCGCACGCCGCCGTGCTCGGCAGACAGGCCTTGGCGACGACCATCTCGCCGCCGAGCTCTTCCAGCTTCTTGCCGAAGCGGTCGTTCGCCGCCAGCTCTTCGGGGGTGTAGTCCATCGGGTCGGCGGGGGCGGGCGAATAGAGCACGACCGCGAACTCAGCCATGAGGACTCTCCTTACTGCTTACTGCACATGGGAAATGGACGCCTCAGCGGACCCGGCCGACAGGCATTCCCGCAGACGAGCGGAATCATCTGATCCGCGGAGGTGCTAACAGCCTCCCCGATGGTGCCCGCGTTGTCTTCTCTCAGATTGCTCAGCATCGCTCAGCTCCGCGCACGCCAACGGGCCCCGCACAGAGGCGAGGTGAGAGGTGTGGGTCAGGAGCGTCGATCGCTGTGCGAACGGAATTCCCAGGGAACGAAAGGGTGTTCGCGGGGTGACCGGCGGATTCCCCAGGCGCGTCCCGCTGGCCGGAATTGAGTGGCCGTCGGCGCGGTAGGTCGCCGTCGGCGGAGAAAGAAAGCACGATGGAAGATGCGGTACTTCGCGTGCCGTCGCATCATGGGGCGGTTAGCGATCGACGGGCGTCAGACCAGCGTCAGGGGAACAGCATGCGCAAGATCGTCAGTTCGACCAACATCACGCTCGACGGCGACACCGAGGGCATGGAGAAGTGGCACTTCGGCCTGTGGAACGACGAGATGGCGAAGCTCGCGAACGACCTGCTCTTCGGCAGTGACACGCTGCTGATGGGCCGGAAGCTCTACGAGGCCTTCCAGGAGGCCTGGACCCAGCAGGCGGGCGCCGACGCCTTCGCCGACCGGATGAACAGCATCGAGAAGTACGTGATCTCCTCGACCCTGGACAAGGCCGACTGGGCCAACACCTCCGTGATCCGCGGCGAGAACGCGATGGACGAGGTCGCCCGGCTCAAGGAGCGCCCCGGCAAGGACATCCTGATGTACGGCTTCGGCCCGGTCGCCAAGGCCCTCGCCCGGCACGGCCTGCTCGACGAGGTCCGGTTCTGGGTCCATCCGGCCATCGCCGGTGCCAGCACCCTCAGTCAGGACGGCTTCACGGCCGACCTCAGGCACACCGGGACCGAGACGTTCGGGAACGGCGTCGTGGTGCTCACCTACGCCGTCGTCAAGCCGGGCGAGAGCGAAGACGGGAGCGAGGGCCAGGCCGAGTCCGAGTCCGCCTAGCCCTTACCTGAGTTACTCGGGTTACTTGGGCGCGTACGTGAGCACGGTGATCCCCGACTTGAAGGGGGTGCACCGCAGCAGCCGCAGATGCGTGGGGTCGAAGCCGTCGAACAGCCGCTCCCCGGAGCCGACGAAGGCGGGGAACATCCAGAAGTGGTACTCGTCGACGAGGCGGTTCTCCAGGAGTGTGCGGTCGAGTTCGCCGGTGCCGAACTTCAGGATCGACCCCCCGGACTGCTCCTTGAGCTTCGCGACCTCCGTGGCGACGTCGCCCTTGATGACCGTGGCGTTCCAGGCGGCCTCGGTGAGGGTCCGTGAGGCGACGTGCTTGGGCAGGCTGTTCATCCGCTCCGCGTACGCGCCCTCGGCCTCTCTCATCGCTGGCCAGACCTTGGCGAAGGTCTCGTACGTCTCCCGGCCCAGGAGCAGCGAGTCGGCGGCCATCAGCAGATCGCTGGAGTACTGGGAGTACTCCTCGTCCCAGTACGGCGTGCTCCACCGCTCCGGAGACGAGTGGACACCGTCCAGGGTCACGAACGTGGATTCGACGACCTTACGCATGGGTTGCGCCTTTCCTCATAAACGCGAAATGTCCGACTCATTGTAACTTGCGGTAGTGATTCTGCCGGTGCGCGACAGTTCCTGCCGCGCACCTAGTGGACAGCGCCCCGGAGTTCATTCACTCGCCGACTTTTCGGACAGTGGAGGCACAATCCGGGGAGGCGGGATGACGCTCCTGCATCGGGCGGCGGAATGGGACCGCTGCACAGCCGCCGTCGAGCGCTGCGCGGCCGGTGACACGGCGGTCGTACTGGTCGAAGGGGCGGCTGGCTGCGGCAAGACCGAACTGCTGCTGCGCCTGGCCCAACACGCGGCGGAGCAGGGGGCCTTCGTTCTACAGGCCACCGGGTCCGACGAGCAGCGCGACGTCCGGCACGGCGTGCTGCGGCAGTTGACGCACGCGCTGTCCGCCGCGGCGGACAGCGGGCTGGTCTCCCGTGTCTCGCGCGCGCGGGGCGTTCCGTCCGTCCAGGAGTTCACCGACGCGCTGCGGCGGCTCGCCGAGCGCGCGCCCGTAGTGGTGAGCGTCGACGACGCGCAGTACGCCGACGGGCCGTCGCTCGGCTATCTGCTGCATCTGTGCCGTACCCTGCGCCGCACCCCGGTGCTGCTCGCGCTCGGCCAGACGCTCGGCGCGGGCGTTCCCGGTGCGCCCGAGACGCCGACCGAGCTGGTGCGGCACGAGGGCTTCACACGGCTGCGCGTGAGCCGCCTCGACGTACGCGGCACCGCGGCCCTGGCCGCGCGCCTCACCGGAGGTGAGCCGCCCACCGCCGTCGTACGCCGACTCCAGCGCCTCACCGGCGGCAACCCGCTGCTGCTCAAGGCACTGCTCACCGAAGACCCGGCGCACCCGGCGCACCTGGCGCACCCGGCGCACTCGGATTCCCCCGCCGGTCAGGGACCCTGGCCCGAGCCCGCGTCCGGCGGGCCGTTCGCGCAGGCCGCCGTCACCTGTCTGCTGCGCAGCGGCCCGCACGCCCGGCGGCTGGCCGCCGCCGTCGCGGTACTGGGCGAGGACGCCACCGCCGAACGCGCCGAGGCCGTCGCCGCCATCCCACCGGCCGCGGCGGTCCGCACACTCGACGTCCTGGACGCCGCCGGGCTGAGCATCGGCCGCGGGCTGCGGCACCCGGCCGTCGCCACCGCCGTACTCGACGACGCCGGACCCGCCGGGCGCGCCGAACTCCATCTGCGGGCCGGGCGCGTGCTCCACGACGGCGGCGCCAGGGCCGCCGCGGTCGCCCAGCACCTGCTGCTCGCCAGGCCGCTCGCGCGGTCCGCGGCGGAGCGCGCCGGCTGGGCGGTTCCGGTGCTCGGCGAGGCGGCGCGCCAAGCGCTGCTCGACGACGACGGCGGCTACGCGGCCGACTGCCTGGACCTCGCGCACGACCTGTGCGAGGACCCCGCGGAACGTGCCCAGCTCGCGCTGCGGCTCGCCTCCGTACTGCGCCGCACCGACCCGGCGGCCGTCGACGCGCGGCTCGCCGAACCCCTGGACGCCCTGCGCCGGGGCGAGCTGGGGTACTCCGCCGCCGGGCTGCTCGCCCGGCTGCTGCTCACCCAGGGGAGGGCCGAGCAGGCCGCCGAGGCGCTGGAGCACGCCGAGCGGCTCCGGGCCGCCGGCGCGGCGGGCGGCGACCCACTGCGCGGCCTGCTCGCCCCCGCGCCTACGTTTGCGTCTGCCACCGTGTCCGCGCCTGCCCCCGGCCCCGCCCCTGCCCCCGCGTCCGCCCCTGCCGCTGCACCCGCGCCTGCACCCGGACCTGCACCCGGACCCGCCCCCGGACCCGGCCCCGCCCCCGCGTCCGCCGCCGCGCGGTCGCGCGCTGCCGCCGCGCTGTGGCCGCCCGCGCCCGTCGGCAAGCACGGCGTCGCGCACGACACCGTCGAACGAGTCCTCAAGGACACACCGCTCACCCACGCCACCTTCGACCTGATCGTCCAGGCCCTGCGCGCCCTGGCGCACTCCGACCGCTGCGAGCGGGCCGTTGTGTGGTGCCAGAAACTCCAGGTCGAGGCCGACCACGGGAGCTCTCCCGGCTGGTACGCGGCGCTCGGCCTGCCGCACGCCCAAGCCCTGCTGCGACTCGGCGACCTGAAGGGCGCCCGCCGCGAGGCCGTCGCGGCGGCCGCCGCCGTCGAGGGCCGCGGCGGGCCGCTGCTGTTCGGCCTGATCGCCGCCGAGGTCACCGCGCTGGTGGCGATGGGCCGGTACGAGGCGGCCGCCCGACGCCTCGAACCGCCCGCGCCCGAAGAGCTGTTCCGCAGCGTGCACGCCCTGGAGTACCTGCGCGCGCGAGGCCTCTACTACCTCGCGACGCACCGGCACGAGGCCGCGCTCGCCGAGTTCCTCGACGCCGGACGCCTCGCCCGAGGCTGGGCGCTCGACCGGCCGAGGCACCTGGCATGGCGCACCGACGCCGCCGCCGCGCTGGTGAGCCTGGGCGAACACCAGCGGGCCGAGCGCCTGATCGCCGAACAGCTCGCGCTGCCGGACGCGCGCTGCCCGCGCGTGCGGGGCGTCAGCCTGCGCGTGCGCGCGGCCACCGCGCCACCCGCCGAACGCCCCCGCCTGCTCGGCAGCGCTGTAGAGGAACTACGGTTCTGCGGCGACCGGTTGGAGCACGCCCTCGCCCTCGCCGACCTGGCGCGCGCCCTGCAACTCGTCGGCGAGGGCAACCGGGCCGGAACCCTCGCACGCCGCGCCTGGCAGCTGGCGGCCGACTGCGGCGCACAGGCGCTGTGCGAGCGGATCCTGCCCCGCCCGGCGGAGCGCGCACCCGAACGCGAGACACCGCCCGCCGCCGGCGACCGGCCGGTGGACCTGCTCAGCGGCTCCGAACGGCGCGTCGCCTCGCTCGCCGCGTTCGGCCACACCAACCAGGAGATCGCCGCGAAGCTGTACGTCACGGTGAGCACGGTCGAGCAGCACCTCACCCGCGCCTACCGCAAACTGAACATCTCCCGCCGCCACCAACTCCCCACAGACCTCCGCTACGACGACCCGCCGGGCGGCGCCTAGTACTCCAGCAGGCCTTGCGTGGAGCCTCGTACAGGTCCTGGTCGGGGAACTGGAACTGGCGGCCACGACGGCCCATGGGGACTTGGCCTGAACCATTCTTAGACGGTCTGAAAAATGCTGTTGACCTCCCTTGTTGGGGCTATATAAAGTCAACCAGCGAATGGTCTAGGCCAGATTTCTGGTTTCCTGCTTCACTTTTCTGTGACGACTCCCTGCACTGCGAAGAAGCGTGTGCGGTAACGGGGTAGACAAGAGATGAGGCTGTTAACGTGACCACTCAGGTGGTTTCCGACGTTGCCCAGAAGTTCACTCGGGATGGGTTCGCCGCTGTAGGCGGGCTCATCGCCCCCGAGGACCTCGATCGCTACCGGGACATCTACGACCGCTTCCTGAGCGGGGACATCGTGGCCGGCGACAAGAGGTCCGACCTCGGCTCACACGTCCCGCTGCGGGACGGGGTCCAGGAGAACATCACGCAGATCATGTGGCCGTCGGCGCTGTACCCACCGCTGCGTGAACTCCCGCTGCACGAACGGGCTCTGGGTCTCGCCCGCGAGCTGATCGGCGCGGACGCGGAGCTCGACTTCGACATGATGATCCACAAGGCTCCGCACACCGGCGTCCCCACCCCGTGGCACCAGGACGCCGCGTACTGGATCGACCTGCCCGACCACCGGGCCGTGTCGGTCTGGGTGGCGCTCGATGACGCGGTCGCCGACAACGGGTGCATGTGGTACGTGCGGGGCTCCCACCGTGAGCCCCTGCGGGCGCACCGTCCCACCAGCGACGGCAAGAACATCGAGTGCGACTGTTCCGAAGACGAACCGGGGGCCACCTGTGTGCCGGTGCGGGCGGGTGAGGCCGTGGCGCACGCGGGCACGACGCTGCACGGCTCCCGCGGCAACACCACGGACAGCGACCGTAGGGCGTACATCCTCAACTACCGTCCCGCCGCGATGATCCGGCTGGAGCGGGAGCAGGGCGCCGACCACGGCCTCAATGAGAACGTGCGCCAAGTACGCAACTCGGCAGCGACCGAGAACTGACACCGCCTCAGCCGACCCGCAAGACCAGAAGGGAAGCTGTGCACCCCATCTCTCTGACGGGCGCCGTGATGACCCACCCCAGGAGGGCTGTCGCCGCCGAGGGCATCGCGGCCCGCGACCCCCTTCGACGTATCCGCGTCATCGCGGACCCGGACCCATCCGGTCCGCCCACCGCGCTGCGTACCGCGAACCCCGCTTGGAGCTGCGTCGGGGACGACGCGACCCACCACGTGGTGTTCCAGGACGACGTCCTGATCGCCGACGGCTTCTTCCCCTACCTGGAACAGGTCGCCGCCGCCGTCCCCGGAGAGGCGGTCGCCTTCTACGAGGGCTGGGAGGGAAGGAACAGCGGAGTCGTGCGCCTCGGTGCTCTCACCGGAGCACAGTGGGCCCGTGCGATCGACGAGCACGTGCCCTCGCTCGCCCTCATGCTGCCCGCCGACATCGCCCGCGGATACGAGGAATTCGCCGTGAAGCACGGCAACGGCTGGCCCTACGATGTCGTTATCCAGCGGTATTTGAAGTCACGAGGAATTCCGGTGCGAATCGCTGTCCCCAGCACCGTGGACCATGACGACGTACCAAGCCTCGCTGGAAACAGTACGCACGGCTGGCGGCGCGCAACCTATTTCTCCGAGCGCGCCGCCAGTGTGCGGACGTATGAATGCGTCGCGTTCTCCGTGGTGCCCTATTACCAATACGGAGAGGCCCGGTGCGCGGTCCGGTACGGGACGCGCTGGGAGCATCTGGAGACCGACCGGTACCTGCGGCGCGTCGGCCTGCTGGACGGGTGCGACGCCGGACTCGCGGAGCACAACGCGCCAGGGTTGCCGGCCGTCGTCCGTCGGCAGGTATGGCTCACAGCCTTCGCCACCGGCGCCGTCGTCGAAGGGCTGACCGCCGCCGAACCCGACCCGGCAGCGGCCGACGCCGTGATGGACTCGCTGGGACCCGGCGGCCTGTGCGAGGAGTACACCGGCGCCGAACTGACGGAGATGATCCCGCGGATACGGGCCCTGGCGCTCACCGCGTTCGCCGCCGGCCGAGCGGCCCGTCGCGCGACCCCGCCCGTACCTCGCGCCACCGCGGCTGAAGCCGTCGCGGTCACCGGTGGCACCGCGGCCTTCCGGGAGCAGCTGGCGCGGCTGCTCACCGACGCGGGATGCGCCGCGACCCCTGGCGAGCGGCCGGACCCCCAGGCACACACCGTGATCCACATCGCCGACTCGCACGACCCGAGCGACGCCCTGCCGGGCCTGCTCGCCGACGCCGAGCGGCACGGCGTGCGGCGCCTGGTGCTGGCTGGCTCCGCCGACGTCTACCGCGGGCAGACCGGCCAGGAGTGCACCGAGGACGCCGTGACTGGACCACCGGCCGATGTCGAGGCGCGTGCCTGGTGGGACGCGGAGGAGACCTGCCGGCGCTGGGGCGACCGGACCGGCGTTCCCGTCCAGGTCGTACGGTTCGCCGAGCAGGTGGGGCCGCACGCCCCGCTCCACGGAGTCCTCGCCACGTGGACCCTGCGGGCCTGGACCCGGCGCCCCATGGAGCTTCTCGACGGCCGCCGCCACCAGATCGTCGACCACCGCGACATGGCCGGATCCCTCGCCGCCGTCCTGACCGCCCCCGTGCGCTCGGCGACGTACAACGTGGCGACCGCGCGGTACGAGGAAAGCGAGCTGGCCCAGCTCGTCACGGACACAGCCCGAGCCACTCCCTGGCACCGCGGCACCACCGCCGACGGCCCGCACCCGCCCCTGATGTCCACCACCCGCGTCACCGCCGAGACCGGATGGCACCCCGCCGCCGACGTGCGCGGCGGGGCCCGGGCCCAAGCCCAGTGGCTGGCCTGTGACACCCACGACGACGTCCCAGGGGGCGGGGGAACAGCCGGCGATGACTGAGAGTCCGCCGAAGCCCCGAGCCGGAGCCGACCCCGAAACGGGGATTTTCTCCCGCCCGTACGCGGCCGCCACCACGACGTTCGCCGTGGTGATGTTCCTGACCGGGTTCGCCGCCCTCGCCGTGGTCCCCACCCTGCCCACGGCGGTCCGGGACCTCGACGGAGTCTCCCTCTTCCCGCTAGTGGCGGGCTGCTTCGTCGCTGCCAGCCTGCTGGGCGGCGTGCTCGGCGGACACTGGGCGGACCGCTCGGGGGCACGCCGCCCGCTCGCACTCGGCATGGTGCTGTCCGTCCTGACCCTGCTGGTGTCGGCCTCCAGCCAGTCGATCTGGCAGCTGGCCGCCGGGCGGTTCGTGGACGGCCTCGCGGCCGGCATGGTCGCGGTGTCCGTGACGACCGCGATCGGTCAGTCCTACCCCGAGCGGCTGCGGCCGAGGATGCTGGCGCTGATGAGCGCGAGCTGGGTGATCCCCTCGCTGGTCGGGCCGCCGCTGGCGGGCGTGGTCGCCGAGGTGTGGTCCTGGCGGGTCGTGTTCTACGGCCTCGCCGCGCTGACCCTCCTGCCCTCGATCGCGCTGGTGATCGTGCTCCGTCGCCCCTCCGGCGGCGGGGCCGCTCCCGCAGACCTGCCGCCCGCCGAGGAACGCGCCGCCCGGCCACCGCTGTTCGTGGCAGCGATGCTCAGCCTCGGGGCGGCCCTGGGCCAGTACGGAGTATCGGAATGGGATGTCCGCCACCTGCTGTTCGCTACCGCCGGCGTCGTCCTGCTCGTGGTGTTCGCCCCCCGTCTGCTGCCGGCCGGCACCTGGCGCAGCGCCCGCGGACTGCCGACCACCGTGCTGCTGCGCGGCCTCACCTCGGGCACCTACTTCACCGTCGAGGCCCTGGTTCCGCTGATGCTGATCACCGAGCGGGACATCACCCCTGTGGCGGTCGGCGTGGTGTTTACCACCGCGGCGGTGCTGTGGGCGGCAGCGTCCTGGGCGCAGGGCAAGCTGCTCCAGCACGTCGCCCGGCACCGGCTGGTCACCGCAGGCGCCCTGGTCATGGCCGCGTCCGTCGTCCTGGCCGTCGCCGGAAGTCTCAGCGGCGTGTCCCCCTGGGTCGCGGCGGCGGCCATGCCGCTGGCCGCCGTCGGCATGGGCCTGCTGGACCCGTGCGTCACCGTGCTCTCTCTCAAGCACAGCGCTCCGCACCGGCAGGGCCACACCACCAGCGCCCTGCAGACCAACATGAACCTCGGCCAGGTCGTCGTGCTCGGGCTGGCCTCCGCAGTCCTCAACGCCTGTCTGGCGCTGGGCGCGGGCCCGCTCGGTGGTTACGCGTCGGCCTTCGCGCTGCTGGTCGCGCTCCCGCTCCTTGTCGCGGTGCTGGCAGGCCGGGCCCGCGCTGTCTGAACGCGGCCGCCGCCCAGCGGCCCCGCCCTCCCCGACATTCCCGCGGGCCCATGGGCCCGCAACCTCATAGGAGTACAGGAACATGTGCGGTATAGCCGGCTGGGTCGACTTCGCCCGTCCGCTCGACCACGACACGGCGCGGGCCATGACCGCGACCATGGCCCGCCGCGGTCCCGACGCCCAAGGGCTGTGGACCAGCGACCACGTCGCTCTCGGACACCGACGCCTCTCCGTCATCGACCTGGAGGGCGGCTGCCAGCCCATGGCCGCCGAAGATCCCTCCTCCGCACGCGCCGCGCTGACCTACAGCGGCGAGACATACAACTTCCAGGAGCTGCGCACCCAACTCAGCTGCCTGGGCCACCGGTTCACCACCCGCAGCGACACCGAAGCGGTGCTGCGCGCCTACCAGCAATGGGGCGCCGGACTCGTCACCCGGCTGGAGGGCATCTACGCCTTCGCCGTCTGGGACCTGGACCGGCAGGAACTACTGCTCGTCCGGGACCGGATGGGAGTCAAGCCCCTGTACTACGCCGAGACCACCTCAGGCGTGCTCTTCGGGTCCGAACCCAAGGCCATCCTCGCCCACCCCGGATTCTCCCCGGTCCTCGACGCCGACGGCCTGCGAGACCTCCTCTCCGTGGCCAAAGTCCCAGGCCACGCCGTCTTCCGCGGTATGCGCGAGGTGCCGCCCGGCGGCATGGTCCGCGTCGGGCGCTCCGGGGTGACCGAGGAGCGGTACTGGCGGCTGCGGGTAGCCGAGCACACCGACTCCCTCGACCGGACGATCAGCACAGTGCGGGAACTCATGACGCAGATCGTCGAGGAGCAGATGGTCTCCGACGTGCCCCTGTGCACGCTGCTGTCCGGCGGTCTCGACTCCGGCTCGCTCACCGCGCTCGCCGCACACGCCGCACGGACAGCCGGTACGGAGCGCATCCGCTCCTGCTCGGTCAGCGACCCCGACCCCGACGGTTCAGCGGGCGCCACCGCCAACCAGGACCACGTGTACGCCCGGCTGCTCGCCGAGCACGTCGACTCCGACCACAGCGAACTGCCCCTCAAGGCCCCCGACCTGCTCGACCCCGCACTGCGGGCTTCCGTCCTTCAGGCGTACGACCTCCCCATCGCCAAGGGCGACGAGCACGCCTCGCTGCATCTGCTCTTCAGCATCGTGCGCCGACACTCCACGGTAGCGCTCTCCGGGGAGTGCGGCGACGAGGTGTTCGGCGGCTACCGTTGGCAGCGCGAACGGGACACCGTGCTCTCCAACACCTTCCCCTGGGTACACGAAGGACGCGCCGACTACCGGGGCAACGACGTCGTCTTCTCGCCCGACCTGCTCGCCAAGCTGGACCTCGCGGCTTACGAGCGGGACTGCCACAGCACCGCCGTCGCGGAGATCGACGCCCGCGCCGACATCGCCGACCCGGTGGAGGCCCGCTACCGGGAGGTCACCTACCTCGCCCTCACCCGGCACGCCCAGATCCTCTTCGACCGCAAGGACCGGATGAGCATGGCCTGCGGACTGGAGGTCCGGGTGCCCTTCGCCGACCACCGCTTGGTCGAGTACACCTTCAACGTTCCGTGGGCCATGAAAAGCTTCGACGGCCGGGAGAAAAGCCTGCTGCGGGCGGCGATGCGGGACCTGTTGCCGGAGGCGGTGGCCCAGCGGATCAAGACGCCCTACCCCTCCATCCGTGCCGAGACTTACGACCGGACGCTGCGCGAGCGGCTGGCCGAACTGATTCGTGCCGGGTCAGCTCCGCTGGATCCCCTCGTCGCGCCCGGACTGAAGGCGGCGGTGCGCCGGGAGGGCGCGGCCGCCCTGGAACAGGGGATGAGCCGGGCTGCCCTGGAGACCACGCTGCAACTGGACGCCTGGCTGCACGCCTACGACGTGCGGCTCGTCCTCTAGGGCTTGCCGCGAGGCGCCCGGAGGGCGCGGCCCACCCGAAGGAACTCGCTGCCGCCCGGCTGACCATGATCGCGGCCTGAGAGTATCGAGCGCAGGGGCAAGCACCGCCGATCCGGACCACCGAACCGGCTGTCCCGCGCCGTGCCGCGCGTGAGTGCCGACGCCCCGCTCGTACCGTACGAGAAACGGCGCCGGTCGCCGATGGACGAGGAGGCCTCTTGAGTAACTGGCAACTGGGCAGGACCTATCACGGGAGTTCCGGGGAGGTCCGCTGGGATCGGATGGGAGAAGGAGAGGGGAAGGAACCCGTCGTGCTGCTGCACGGTACCCCCTTCTCCTCCTATGTCTGGCGTGGTGTCGCCCGCTCGCTCGCCGCGCACTGCCAGGTGTACGTCTGGGACATGCCCGGATACGGCGCGTCGGAGAAGTACGAGGGGCAGGACGTCTCGCTCGCCGCGCAGGGGCGGGTGTTCACCGAGCTGCTCGACCACTGGGGGCTGGCCGAACCCGCCGTGGTCGCCCATGACTTCGGCGGCGCCGTCGCGCTGCGCGCCCATCTGCTGCACGGCGTCCGCTACCGCCGTCTCGCGCTGGTGGACCCCGTCGCCCTCGCCCCGTGGGGCTCGCCGTTCTTCCGGCTGGTGGGCGACCACACCGAGGTGTTCGACCAGCTCCCGCCCGCCATGCACGCCGCACTCGTACGGGAGTACGTGCGCTCCGCCAGCGACGGCGACCTGGGTGAGAAGGTACTCGAACGCCTGGTGGAACCCTGGCTCGGCGAGGTCGGCCAGGCCGCGTTCTACCGCCAGATCGCCCAGGCCGACCAGCGTTACACCGATGAGATCGAGGAGCTGTACGGCACGCTCCAGCTACCCGTGACGGTGTGCTGGGGCGCCGAGGACACCTGGATCCCGTTGAGTCAGGGCGAGAAGCTGGCCGCGCGGATCCCCGGCGCCGACCTTCAGGTCATCGCGGGCGCGGGCCACTTGGTGCAGGAGGACGCGCCCGCGGAACTGGCCGCCGCGCTGCTCGCCTTCCTCAAGGAACTCGGCTACGACTGACACGCTCAGGTCCCAGGTCCCAGGTCTCAGGTCTCAGGCGGAGGCCTCCAGCGCGCATTCCGGGAGGAGCGCCTCGATGCCGTCGAGGAGGCGCAGGCCCGTGTCGGTGAACAGGTACCGCATTCCGGCCAGGCTGTTGGCGAGTTCCCTGGCGCACGCCAGCACCGAGCGCAACGCCTCGGCGAGCACCGGCTGTTCGGGGCCGAGCCCCCGGCGCAGGGCCGCCGCGCGCAGCCGGGCCAGCTGGGCGTACACGTACAGGATGCGCAGGCAGTGCTCGGCGGTGCGCCACTCGCTCTGCCAGGACACGTACACCAGCGTGACCCGGTCGTCGCGCGAGGCGAAGTGGTCGACCAGGCGGCGTTCCTCGTTGAGGGCGAGCCGCAGGGCCTCGTGATACAGCGACTCCTGGAGGGTGTACACGCTGGGTTCGGAGAACATGAAGCCCGGCACCATGTGGTGCAGGCCGAGCCCGCTGACGAACGCCGTGAACGGCAGCCCGTAGAACGCGCAGGACGTCATCGTGTCGCCCATCGGGCTGGCCGGGCCGCGCGGCTTGAGCAGCACGAGCGCGGTGATGTACCGGTCGACGGCGGCGGCCGCGTCGGGCAGCAGCGCCGGGAGCGTGTCGGCGGCCTCGGCCAGCCGCGCGGTGGTCTTCGGGCCCGGCCGCACCGCACGGAACGCGCCGAGGCCGACGGCGTCCAGCAGCTGCGGGGCGATGCCGTCGGCGTACCGCAGCCGCAGCGGCCCGGTGCCGACCGGCACCAGCGGATCGCCGTCGGTGCCGAGCACGGCGTACGGGCCGCGCGCCGCGCGGCCGGTGGGCGCGGCCCGGTTGAGGAGTCGGCACAGGTACGGCGGCAGGGCCCCGGCCGCGCCGGGCCACGGGGCGCCGGCGGCGGGCGCGCCGGGCGTGCCGGTTGTGTGGGTCGTGCCGGGCGTGCCCGCCGTGTCTCCTGTGCCGGTGGCGGCCGCGTACAGCCGCGCGTACCGCTCCCGGACCGCTGCTACGGGACTCAACCCCGGTGCGGGGCCGACCGCTTCGCTTCCGACACCCGTCGGCAGGACCGTCGTCATCGCCTTGTTCCTCCTTCGTGGGCGGGTACCGGAGTGGGCAGGCGGGCCAGGGACGCGTGGGCGTACACGACTTGGTAGCCGGGGACCGTGAACAGCGACTCGCGCAGCACGGTCGCCGTCTCGGGCAGCAGCTCAGGCGGGGGCGTCCCGTCAATGCCGCTGCCGCTGCCGCTGTCGTTTCCGCCGCGGCTGTCGTCGCCGTCTCCGTACGTCAACGACCGCTCCAGGGCGAAGAAGTGCAGGTTCACGGCGTCCACCCGCCGCTGGTAGACCCACCAGGCGCGGCGTTCCCGCGGGCCCCCGCGCGCCTCCAGATACTGGGCCGTGGCCTGCTCCTCCAGGTGTTGCGCGAGCCGCTCCGACGCGATCTGGCCGAGCGCGCAGCGCACCGGTCTGGCCCGCTCGTACAGACAGTGCCCCAGCTCGTGCGCGATCCCCGCGAGCGCCTCGACGGTGGGCGCGTCCCGGCCGCGGACGACGAGCAGGCCGTCGTCGTCCGGCTCGCTGCGGAAGGGCGTCCCGGTCTCGTCGAGCGAGGACGCGGCCAGGACGGCGCGGACCTGCGGGGCGCGGCGGCGCAGCAGCGGCAGCCGGGGCAGGATCTCGGTGGCCGGGGCGTGCGTGGGATGCCGCAGGACGGTGGAGTCGGCGAGATACGGCAGCCGCAGCTCCATCAGCGTGGCCAGGTCGTCCGCCGCGAGCGGCAGCAGACCGTCGTACGCGCCCGAGGCGAGGACCAGGCGCATCCGGCGGTGCGCGCTGTCCGCGAGCTGGCGCAGCCACGCCAGCTCCCGCAGCCGGGCCAGCGCCCCGCGCCGGGCGGCGAGCAGCGGCCCGAGTAGCGGGCCGTGGCCGAGCACCGCCTGCCGCTGGAGGGCACGGCGGTGCTCGTCGAACGCGTGCAGGGCCGGAACGTAGCCGCGGATCAGGCCTGTGCGCGCGGAGAGATGAGGGGCTAAGGGGGTGCTCACCCTCGGTCGGCCGACTCCTCGCCGGGCCCGTCGAGCGCGTCGTGTGAGCGGTGCGGGTCGTGTGAGCCGTGTGAGCCGTGCCCGTCCATGACGAGTTCTTCCAGGTCGGTGGGGGTGGTGATGGACAGGTAGCGCGGCTGCGCCGACGTCTCGTCCGGCGCGTCGTCGTGGTCGGACATCGAGGCCATGGGCGGCGCGTTGTCCGGCTGGGGGACGTTCTCGTGCGACGGCCGGTTGCTGCTCGACGCGGACATGGCTCCTCCGTACGTGGTCAGGCGGCCCGGCACCGGCCGCCGCGGTCGGCGCGCGGGTGACGCGCGGCGCGTGGGCCGGTGGTAGGGCCATCCTCCGCGCCCTGGTAAAGCGGGGGTTGCGCGCGGCCCGGCCGGACAGACCCCAGCCGCGCTCACGCCGTCGGGTGGGGCGCAGGCAGGGTGCGCCAGGCGCCGGGGCGCACTTCGACCCAGGCGGGGAGCGGGGCGTCGCGGTCCAGGCGGTCGAGCCAGCGGCGGGCGTACGCCTCCAGACGCCGGTCGCCCAGCGCGCCCGCCAGGGTCAGGCACTGGCGGAAGTGGCCGTGGGCCGCCGCCGGTCCCTCGGTCTCCAGGGCGAGCAGGCCCAGGACGCGGCGCGCCTCGTAGCAGCCGCGCGCGTCGTCGGGCGTCTCGCGCAGGGTCGGCGTGACCAGCCGGGCCGCCGCCTCGCCCGCGCCCGCGTCCAGCTGGACGTCGGCGAGCCCGGCCAGGGCGCGGCCGCGTTCGGGCGCGGCCGTGGACCCGGCCGCGTCCACGGCGCGCTGGTACAGGTCGCGGGCGGCGTCGGGGCGGTGCCGCTGCCAGGCCAGGTCGCCCAGCGAGCGCAGCAGCCGGGAGCGGGCCGCGTCGTCGCCGACGCGTTCGGCCGCGTCGACGGCCAGGGTGTGGGTGCGCTGCCAGGGGTCCCAGGCGGCGAGCGCCTCCAGGAAGACGGCCATCGCCTCGGCCAGCCGTACGGTCTGCGCCCACAGGCCCGCCTCGTGCGCCTGCCCGGTCAGGGCCACCAGGGCGTTCTGGCGGCGCGCGAACCAGTCGAGCGGATGCTGGCCGTCCATCCGGGCGGCGTGCCGCGCGGTCTCCGCCCGGTCGGCGGCGGCGGCGCACAGCCGGGCGACGGCCGCGCGCACCCACAGCTTCGGCTCCTGCTCGTTACGCTGCTCGACGGCCAGCAGCCGGGTCAGGGCCGGGAACCGGTAGCCGCGCCCGTCCGGACCGGTGCCCAGCAGGCCCGCGGCGACCAGGGCGCGCAGGGTGCGCTCGGCGGCCTCGACGCGCGCGCCGAGCGCCGCGGCCGCCGCGGTGACGGTGAACAGCTCCTCGGGGAGCAGGCTGAGCAGCCGCGCGGCGCGGCGCACCGGTTCGGGCGCGTTGTCGTACGGGGCCCGCAGGGCGGCATGGCAGTCCTCGTCGGCGGCGCGCAGCTCCGCCAGGCGGGTCTCGGGGCCGCGCAGCCTGGCCGCCAGCTCGGCGGGGGAGTGGTGCGGGTGCGCGGCGAGCCGGGACGCGACGGCGCGCAGCGCGGACGGCCAGCGGCCGCACAGCTCGGCGAGTTCGTCCCAGTCGTCCCGCTCCTGGACGGCGTCGATCTCGCCGAGCGCGTCCAGCGCGTCCAGCTCGCCGGGCGCGGGCGGCCCCGCCGGGGCGTACGCCTCCTGCGTGCCGTACTCGCCATGCGTGCCGTACTCGCCGTACTCGCCGTCGGTCACGGCCGCGGCGGGCCGCGCCGCCGACGAGCGGCCCGCCGCGGCCGTGAGCAGCAGGCGGGCGTCCGGCGCGGACAGCGCGTCGATCGCCAGCAGATGGCCGCCGAGCCCCGGCAGGACCGGCCGCGCGGTCACCAGGGCGGCGCAGCCCGCGGGCAGCGGCAGCAGCGGGCGCAGCTGGGCGGCGTCGGCGGCGTCGTCGAGGATCAGCAGCAGACGCCGCCCCTCCGTCGACTGCCGCAGCAGCTCACGCAGTTCGGCCACCGCGACGGGCAGCGGCTCGCGCACGCCGAGCGCGACGAGGATCCGGCCGAGGATCTGCGTGGAGTTCAGCGGCCGCCCGTCGTCGCCGCGCAGACCCACCAAGGCCCGCCCGTCCGGGAAGAGTTCGCGGGTGCGGTGGGCGACGGCCACGGCGAGCGCAGTCTTGCCGACCCCGGCGGGCCCGGTGACCTGGGCGCAGCCGCCGCCGGGCAGATCCCGCAGGCGGCTCGCCAGCCGCTCCAGCTCGCCGTCGCGGCCCGTGAACAGCGGGTCGGCGGCGGGCAGCTGCTCCACCGGCCGGGTGCGCGGCGTCGGCGGCGCGGCGACGGCCAGCGGCTGCGGCCGCTCCGCGCCGCCGCCCGCGCGGGGGCGGCGGTCCGACGGGCGCAGCAGGGCAGGGTCGCCGGTCAGGATGCGGCTGTGCAACTGCTGGAGACGCCGTCCGGGCTCGATGGCCAGTTCGTCCACGAGGGTGCGGCGCAGCTTGCCGAAGGCGCGCAGGGCGTCCGCCTGGCGGCCCGTACGGTACAGGGCGACCATCAGATGCGCGTGGAACTCCTCGTGCAGCGGCAGCTCGGCGGCCAGCGCCTGCAACTCGCCGAGGAGTTCCTGGTGGTGGCCCAGGTGCAGTTCGGCGCGGATCCGCTGTTCCAGGGCAGCGGTGCGCACCTCGGCGAGCCGTACCGCCATGCTATGCAGGAGGCTGCCGTGCGGGGTGTCGGACAGCAGCGGGCCGCGCCACAGGGCGAGCGCCTGGCGTTGCAGGTCGGCGGCGGCGGCGTGGTCGCCGCGCTCCATCGCGTCGCGCCCGCCGCTGTGCAGCTCCTCGAACACGGTGAGGTCCAGCTGGTTCGGGTCGACCCGCAGCCGGTAGCCGGGCGAGCGGGTCACCAGCGCCTCGCGGCCGAACTCGGGCTGCACCTCGCGCAGCAGCTTGCGCAGTTGCGAGATGTAGACCTGCAGAGTGGTCATCGCGGTCCTGGGCGGGTTCTCCCCCCACAGCTCGTCGATCAGACCGTCGACGGACACGACCTCGTTGGATCGTACGAGCAGGGTCGCGAGCACGCCCCGGACCTTGGCGGCACGCGGCGTGACCGCCCGCGCGTCCGTGGCGGTGTTCACCTCCAGCGGTCCCAGCACCCTGAATCGCATACGGCTCCCGCCTGTCGATGACGCGCCCCCGGAGGACTGCACCCCCCGGCCCCCGGGCGTACGCCAAGCCCCAATGTATGGCCGCCCCACCCCCCGACTTCGGACAGCCGGACCCCTAAAACCGCGCCGCCGACGGCTCACCCGACGAACGCCAGTTCGCCGGGTGCGGGGCTCAAAGGCGGCTCTAGGGCGGGGGGCGACGCTGTGTCCGGCGCCCGCGTGCCGGGTGCCGCCGGGTGCCCGACTGGTGGGAGGAGCACGGTCCGATGAGCGAGGTAAGGACGGAGACGACCGAGGCGACCGCCGCCACCCGGCTCGCCATGGCCAGCGCGCGCGTCACCTGGGGGCTGCCGACGCTCGACGAGGTCACCGCGATCGCCGCGGTGCTCACCGGGCGGCCGCGCCCCGCCGACGCGGGTGCGGGTACGGGTACGAGTACGGGCTGTCAGCCGACGGCGTCGGCGTGCCGCGCGGACGGGCCCGGCGCCGGGGCCGGGATCCGCCCGGCTGACCAGGCGGCCGCGTCCCAGGCATGATCCGCCAGGCGGGCCCTGGGCCCTGTGCCCTGTGCCCTGTCGTCACACTCTCGCCGTACGGCGGCAGGGCCTGGGCTCAGCCCGTCTCCGCCGCCACCACCTGGGCCTCGGCCGCCACTTTGCCCGCCTGTTGCAGCGACAGCTGGACCCGTGTCTGACGCCTGCCCTCCTCGTCGCGGGCGACGGGCTCGGTGACCGCGACGCAGGCCAGCGGCAGATCGAGCTCGGCGTGGCCGCGTACGTGCACCACCATGCTCGTCAGCGCGGTGTGCCGCGCCGAGAGGCCGTGCACACGCCCCGCCGCGAGCAGTGCGCTCTGCCGCAGCGCCTCCACGAGCAGCAGGCCCGGCACCGAGTCCGCGGACTCCGCGAAGAACACCGGGTGGGCCGGATCGACCAGGACCGCCGTGGTCAGCGCCGACCCGCGGCCCACGGGGGCCGACACCACCACGTTGGCCGGGTCGACGCGGCCGACCTCCGCCGGGTTCACGGGCCGCCGGGCGTTCGTGCCCGGTGCGGAATCGGCGTCCAGCGCCGCGAGGCGGCTGGCGGCCCGGTGGTTGCGGGCCACCGTCGGGGTGAGGAAGACGAGTTCGGCCGAGCCGGTGCAGCCGGGCGCGCCGTCGATCGCCATCGCACCGCCCAGGCGCAGCCCACGCGGCACCCCAGCCACCGTCTTGGTGGGCGAGGCCCGCAGATCGAGCGCCATACGCGCGCCGTCGAGCGCGACGGACCAGACCGCCGGATCGGTGAGGCGCAGCGCGAACTTATAGAACAGGCACGGGCGTTCGGCCGGTACCTCGAAGTGGCGATGGCCGATGTGCAGGCCCGCTCTGCGGGTCAGCTCCACGAAGATCTGCGCGTCGTGCCGTCCGGGGTCCTCGTTGAACAGGGCGTGGCCTACCGGCATCTCGGCGTGGAGCGTGAACCGCTCCTGGCCGGCGGGCGCGCCACGCGGCCGCTCGTGCCGCGTCAGCTGGCGGGCGACGGCCGTGACGTCCAGGCCGCCGAGTGCTGCGGGTCGTGACATGCGTGGCTCCTTGGCCCAGGCGGCTCCGGGGTGCCCGGAGTCGGCTGCCCCGGCATCTGGTGCAAGCCTCGCGGGCGCGCCCGACCCATCCAAGCGCGCTGCGCTGACCGCAAGTTGCCATGCAGGCACTTCCGGCCTTCGTGGCTTGGCAGCGGGCGGTCCGGGCGGGGAAAGTAGGGCGTGCCGAGTGGATGACGCGCAGCGGCGGCCTGGTCGGGAAGTCTTCTTCCCAGGCTCCTGACCTGGCCGCCTGGCGTGCGCACAGCCGGTCGACAGTCGGCCGACAGCCGGGACTCCACCGGTCGGCGCATCCGTCGTGCCCGCTTCCGCCCACCCGCTTTAGCCGCGCGCAGGGACCGCTTCGCACACTTCACGCCGCAAGGGTCGCCCGCGAACTCCCCTTCCCAGTGTGACCCTTCGGCTCCGCCCGAGCCTTCGGCTCCTGCCCGAGCGGCAGGCCGGCATCCGGTCCGAAGACGTCCAGCGCCAGGAAGGCGGCCAGGTTCATGAGCGAGATCTGGGACGCAGCGCGGTGAGCGTCGCGGTCCGGGTGCCGGCCAAGGTCAACCCGCACCTCGGTGTGGGCCGGGCCAGGGCGGACGGCTACCACGAGCTGGTCACCGTGTTCCAGGCCGTCTCCCTGCACGACACCGTCGAGGTACGCGAGGCCGCGGACCTGAGGCTCACCGTCGCCGGGGCGGACACCCGCGCCGTGCCCGTCGACGCGAGCAACCTGGCCGCGCGCGCCGCCGTACTGCTCGGTGAGCGTCTGGGGCACGCGCCGCGGGTCCATCTGCACATCGACAAGCAGATCCCGGTGGCCGGGGGCATGGCGGGCGGCAGCGCCGACGCGGCCGCCGCGCTGGTGGCCTGCGCCCGGCTGTGGGGGGCTCCGGCCGACCACCCAGCCGTCGCCGAGGTCGCCGAACTGCTCGGCAGCGATGTGCCGTTCGCGCTGCTCGGCGGCACCGCGCTCGGCACCGGCCGCGGCGAGCGGCTCGCCCCGCTGCCCGGCGGCACCCTGCACTGGGTGTTCGCCGAGGCGGCACAGGGCCTGAGCACCCCCGTCGTGTTCGACGAGTTCGACCGCCTCGCCGCCGACGCCCCCGATCCCGACGCCCCCGATCCCGGTGCCCCCGATCCCGGCGCTCCCGACTCCGCCCTGGCTCCGCCCGACGCCTTCGCCGACGCCCTCGCGACCGGCGACGCCGTACGCCTCGCGCCGCTGCTGCGCAACGACCTCCAGCGGGCGGCGCTGCGGCTCCGCCCCGAGCTGGCGGCCACGCTGCGGCTCGGCGCCGCCGCCGGGGCGCTGCGCGGCCTGGTCAGCGGCTCGGGCCCGACCTGCGCGTTCCTGGCCAGGGACGCGGCGGCGGCCGCGGACATCGGCGAGTTCCTGCTCGGCTCCGGGCGGTGCCGGGCGGTGCGCACCGCCTACGGCCCGGTGCCGGGCGCCACGGTCGTCGACGAACGGCCGGGCGCATACGACGACTCCGGCACCGGACGCCGGGACGACGCCGCACCGCACGACGCCCCACCGCACAACGATTCCGCGCACCGCGATTCCGCCCACCGGACCGCCCTGATCGAAGGAGCAGCGTGAACAGTACGGCGACGCCGGCCCCGCCCGGCGCACAGGCGAAGGCCACGGCGGGAGTGCCGTTCTTCTCCCAGGCCGCCGCCTTCGAGGAGCTGTGGCCGCGGATCGCGGCGCACACCGAGGACGTCCTGGAGCGCGGCAAGTACTCGCACGGCCGCAAGGTCCTGGAGCTGGAGCGGGCCATCGCCCGCTACACCGGGGCCCGCCACGCGATCGCCGTGAACAACGGCACCGACGCGCTCGTCATCCTGCTGCGCGCCGCCGGGATCGAGCGCGGCGACGAGGTCGTGGTGCCCGCCTTCACCTTCGCCGCCACCGCGACGTCCGTGGCGCTCGCCGGGGGCCGACCGGTCTTCGCGGACATCGACCCGGTGACGTACGCCATGGACCCGCGGTCGCTGGACCGGGTGATCACCGAGCGGACCAAGGCCGTCATGCCCGCCCATCTGTTCACCCAGCTCGCCGACATGGGCGCGATCAACGAGGTGGCGCGGGCCCGCGGCCTGACCGTACTGGAGGACAGCGCCGAGTCGATCGGCATGCGCTGGAACGGCGCCCACGCGGGCCTGTTGAGCAGCGGCGGGGTGCTGTCGTTCTTCCCCACCAAGACGCTCGGCGCGATCGGCGACGCGGGCATGGTGCTCACCGACGACGACGAGGTCGCCGAGCGGGCCGGGATCCTGCGCCACCACGGCCGGATGGGCAAGACCATCGACCACATCGCCGGTATCTCGAACCTGTCCGGCGCGTCCGGCACCAACTCCAAGATGGACGACCTCCAGGCCGCGGTGCTGATGGCCAAGCTGGAGCGGCTCGACGCCGACATCGCCCGGCGCGCCGAGCTGGCCGCCGCCTACACCGAGCGGCTGCGGGACCTGCCCGGCGTGCTGCGGCTGCCGACGGTCGTCGAGCGGCCGGTGCCCACCGACCCGGTGTTCTACGTGTACGAGATCGAGGTCGAGCGGCGCGACGCGCTGGTCGAGCACCTCACGGAACGCGGCATCGGCACCGAGACCTACTACCCGATCCCGCTGCACCTACAGCCGTGCTTCGCCGAACTCGGCCACCGCGAAGGGGACTTCCCCGTCGCCGAAGAGGTCTGCGCGCGGGCCGTCGCGCTGCCCTTCTACCCCGATCTCACCGAGGCGCAGGTCGACCAGGTCGCCACTGCCCTCAGGGACTTCTACGACGGGAGCAGGCTGTGAGGACTCTGCCCTTCTTCCCGCCCGACCTGTTCGAGGCGGACCGTGACGCGCTGCTCAAGGCGCTGTTCGAGGTGGGCACCGACCCGGAACAGCGTTTCATCCTGGGGCGGCGCACCGCCGAGTTCGAGCAGCAGATCAAGCGGGACACCGGCGCGCACGACGTGGTGGCCTGCGGCAGCGGCACCGGCGGCCTCGAACTGGCCGTCGGCGCGCTGGACATCGGGCCGGGCGACGAGGTGATCGTGCCCGCGTTCTGCTGCCAGCCGGTGGCCTCGTCGGTGGCGAACGCGGGCGCCACGCCCGTCTTCGCCGACGTCGACCCCTGGACGATGGTGATGGACCCGGACTCCATGGAGTCGCTGATCACCGAGCGCACCAAGGCGGTGATGCCCGCCCATCTCTTCTCGATCATGGCGGACATGCCGCGCGTCATGGAGATCGCGCGCCGCCACGAGCTGCCGGTGATCGAGGACGCGGCGGTCGCCCAGGGCGCGATGCTCGACGGAGTACCGGCCGGACGCTGGGGCACCCTCGGGGTGTTCTCCTTCTTCCAGGTCAAGGCGCTCGGCACCGCGGGCGAGGGCGGTGTGGTGCTGTCCGACGACCCCGAACTCGCCCGCGCGGCACGGATGCTGCGCAACCACGGGCAGGACGGCGTGCACCGCTTCCTGCACCACCGGATCGGCCGCAACAGCCGCTTCGACGAGGTGATCGCCGCCTTCCAGCTGCACCGCCTGCCGACCTTCGCGGACCGCCTGGAGCGCCGGGCGCGGATCGCCGACTACTACACCGAGCGGTTCGCGCCGCTCGTCGAACGCGGCGTCAAGGCCCCGCCCGCCGGGCGCAACGGCCGGTGCTACTACGTGTATTCGCTCCAGGTGTCCCGCCGCGAGGACCTGCGCGCCTATCTCACCGAGAACGGCATCGGCTCGCACATCTACTACCCGACGCCGCTGCCGCTGCAGCCCGCGTTCGCGCCCTGGGCGCCCGACGGCGCGGACTGGCCGAACTCCCGCTGGGCGAGCCGGTCCAACCTCGCGATCCCCATCTGGCCGCATCTGACCGACGCCGATGTCGAGCGCATCGCCGACACCATCTGCGACTTCTTCGCCTGAGGCCCCGGAGGGACCCGAACCGTGACCACCTCACTTCAGCAGGACCAGAAAGCCCAACAGGACCAACAGGACCAGCAGGACCAGCAGGAACGGCAGGACTACGTCTTCAGCTCGCTGTGGGACAAGGAGACCGAGCGGCTGCGCACCAACGAGGCCATCTGGGACCCCGGCACCTTCGAGCGGTTCGCCGCACTCGGCGTCACCGACGGCTGGCACTGTCTGGAGATCGGCGCGGGCTCCGGCTCCGCCGCCCGCCGCCTCGCCGAACTCGTCGGCCCCACCGGCCGGGTGGTCGCCGCCGACCTGGAGACCGAACGGCTGGTCGGCGACCAGGAGAAGGGCACGTTCGACGTGTGGGAGATCGACCTGCGCGAGGACGAGCTGCCGCCCGAGTCCTTCGACCTGGTGCACGCCCGCATGCTGGTCCAGCACCTGCCCGAACGCGAGGCCGTGATCGCCAAGTTCGTACGCGCCCTGCGCCCCGGCGGCCTCCTCTTCCTGGAGGACACCGACTCCTCCACGCTGTTCCGCAGCGCCAGCGGCGAGGACTTCCTCCAGGACGTACGCGCCGCCGGATACGGCCTGATGCGCGAGGCGGGACACGACCCGCGCGGCGGCCACGTCGACTACCACATCGCCCGCTCCTGCGACCTGGACGACGTCACCGCCGAAGGCCGCGTCGTCATGGTCCGCGGCGGCTCCGTACAGGCCCGCCACTACCAGCTGTGGCTGGAGTTCATGGCTCCGCGGATCGTCTCCGGCGGGCTGGTCAGCCGTGAGCGCGTGGACGAGGCGATCGCCGAGATGGGCGACCCGGCGCACAGCTGGCTCAGCCAGGTGCAGATCTCCACGGTCGGCCGCAAGCCGCGCGCGGCCTGAGCGCGTCGGCCCGCAGTCACACGTATCAGGGAAGAGGCAGGGGGATCAGGGCATGAGCGCGACGACCACGGCCGCACCGGTCGGGCGGCTGCTCGCCTACTCGCGGCTGGCGAAGCTGACGTTCTACGACTACTACCTGGCCGCGCCGGTCGTGTGGACGCTGCTGCCCGCGTCGCTGCGCGACGACCCGAGGGTGCTGGGGACGCTGCTCGTCGCCACCCTCGGCTGGGTGGCGATGACCGCCGCCACCGTCGCCTTCGACGATGTGCACGGCTTCAAAGACGGCAGCGACCACGCCAACTACGACCCGTCGCAGAGCCTGCGCAACCGGGCCCGCAAGCCGCTGCTCAACGGCGACCTGACGGTGCGCCAGGCGACCTGGTTCGGCTACGGCGCGCTGCTCGCCTGCTGCGTCTGGCTGGCCGTCGCCGTGGCCGTCGCGCCGCACAGCCCCGGCTGGGTGCTGGCCCTGATCCCGTTCCAGGTGGCGATCAGCGTCCAGTACTCGCACGGCCTCAGGCTCAGCTACCGGGGCGGGCAGGAGCTGGTGCTGCTGCTCAGCCCGGCCCTGATGGCGCTCATCCCGTACGGCCTCGTCGAGGGCGAACTCACCGGCGTGATCGCGCTGGAGGCGTATCTGATCGGCGTGTGGTCGCTGCTCGTGTCGGCGTACTCCAACGTCAACGACCGGGACGGCGACAAGGCCGCGGGCCGCAGAAACCTCGCCACCGTCCTGTCCCCGAACGCCTACCGCGTCGCCGTCGCGCTGATCTCGCTCACCGAGACCGCGGCGCTGGCGGCCGCCTGGATCGCGGGCGTCGTGGACGGCTGGTTCGCGCTCTGCCTGGTCCCGGTCCTGGCGATGCGCGCACGTCAGATCAACTCCGGCCTTCTGCGAGGCAATCCGCTGCTCGCCCGCAAGCTCGGCGTCGACATCCACCGGCTCGGGGTGGCCGCGCTGCTCGTCGCCAACCTGCTCGTCCTCAGCTGACCGAACACCCTGGGAGCCACGTCCTATGACCAAGACCCCACGTCCCAAGAACCTGGGCGCGCTGTTCGAGCACTACGCCGGTGCCAGCTCCCCGACCTGGCACCTGGACCGGCCCTACGACATCGCCCCCGACGGCGGCCGCGAGTACGACGTCTCGGCGCTCGCCTGGCTGGTCGCCGAGATGTCCGCGCGCCTGCACCAGGCCGGTCTGCGCCGCGGCGACCACCTCGCCATCGTCAAGGACAACCACCATGACGTGGTCCTGCTGGCCGCGGCCGCCGCCCGGATCGGCGCGCTGCCCGCCATGATCTCCGCCACCAACGCGCCCGACGTGCTCGCCAAGATGCTGGAGCGGTTCGCGCCGCGGGTGCTGGTGGCCTCGGGTTCGGTCCTGGCGCGGGCGGCCGCCGACGGAGTGCGGCTGACCGGGCCCGCCACCCAGGTCGTCGCCGTCGACGGCGACACCTCGCTCGCCGACGGCGCGGTCTCGCTCAGCTCGCTGGCCGGGGCCGACATCCCGGCGATGGATCTGCGCCCCGACCACGAGCCGATGATCTGCACCCACACCTCGGGGACGACGGGCGTGCCCAAACTGGTGGTGCACTCGCCCAACACCCTGATCGGCGTGCTCACCAAGCTGGAGACGATGCCGATCCCCGGCCTGTCGATCCGTCCGGACGACGTGTTCGCCTCCTGCGTCGCCTTCGTCCACGGCCGCGCCATCACCTGGACCTTCGCCCAGCTCGCCCGCCCGCCCAAGAAGGTCGTCGTACTCGGCGGCAGCGAGCCCGACCTGGCCGCCGAGGTACTCGCCCGGCACCGGCCCACGGTCCTGGAGGCCTGCCCGAACATCTACCAGCGCTGGGAGCCGCTGACCGAGTCGCACCGCGGGGCCTTCGGCCGGGTGCGGACGTATCTGAACACCTTCGACGCCATCCACCCGCCCACCGTGCGCAAGTTCATGGAGGCGTCCGACCGCAAGCGCCCCGTGTGGGGCCAGGTGTGGGGGCAGAGCGAGACCGGACCGGTCGCCATGGCCGTCTACACCCGCAACCAGATCCGCAAGAACCAGGGCGCGCTCGACCCGGTCACCAACAACGTCGGCCGCCCCATCCCGTTCATCACCCGCGTCAAGATCGTCGACCCGGAGACCCGCCAGCGGGTGCCCGCCGGAAAGTCCGGGGTCGTCCTGGTCAAGACCAAGGGCCGCTGTCTGACCTACCTCGGCGAGGACGACCGGCACCGCGAGAAGAACTGGGACGGCTGGTGGAACACCGGCGACCTGGGCGTCAAGGAGCGCACCGGTTCGCTGCGGCTGCTCGACCGCGAGGTCGACCTGATCCCCGGCGCCAGCGGCATCGCCCTGGAGTCGATACTCCTCGAACGCATCGACCGCGCCACCGAGGCGATCGTGCTCGGCAACCCCGGCGGGCTGCCCGTACCGGTGATCAGCCTGTCGCACGGCGAGCTGTCCGACGCCGAATGGCGGGAGGCGACCCGCGGCCTGCCCGAGCTGGCCGAGCCGCACCTCATCGCCTGGGAGGACTTCCCGCGCACCGGCACCTGGAAGGTGCGCCGCTTCGACCTGCGCCAGCAGGTCCTCAAGACCCAGGCCACCTTCGGCTCGGGCCGCTGGACCTGACCCGCCCACCCCACTGCCCACCCCATCGACCGCACCTCCACGCACCTCTCACTCACCACTCATCCACTCACTCGACACCCACGAACGGACGGGGCGATGTCAAAGATCGTCATCATGGGCCAGGGCTACGTCGGCCTGCCGCTCGCCGTGCGCGCCGCCGAGGCCGACGAGCGGTACACCGTCGTCGGCTTCGACGTCGACGAGCAACGCGTCAAGCGGCTCGCCGCGGGCGAGTCCTTCGTCGAGGACGTCGCCCCCGAGCGGCTCGCGGCCGCCCTCGCGTCGGGCCGCTATCTGCCCACCACCGAGGAACGCAGGATCGGCGGCTTCGACGTGGCCGTCATCAGCGTGCCGACGCCCCTGCGCGACGGCGTGCCCGACCTGCGCCACATCGAGTCGGCGGCCCGGCTGCTCGGCCGGTTCCTGCGCCAGGGCGCCACCGTGATCCTGGAGTCCACCACCTACCCCGGCACCACCGAGGAGCTGGTCGCCCCGATCCTGGAGGAGTACTCGGGGCTCACCGCCGGCGCCGACTTCCACCTGGGCTACAGCCCCGAGCGGATCGACCCCGGCAACCGCGTCTGGACCCTGGAGACCACCCCCAAGGTGGTCTCCGGCGTCGACGAGGACTCGCTCGCCGCCGTCGAGGCCTTCTACGCGTCGGTGATCGACCAGGTGGTGCCGGTCGCCTCGACCAAGGTCGCCGAGCTGACCAAGCTCGTCGAGAACACCTTCCGGCACGTCAACATCGCCCTCGTCAACGAACTCGCCGTCTACGCCCGCGAACTGGGCATCGACGTGTGGGAGGCCGTGGACGCCGCCTCCTCCAAGCCGTTCGGCTTCATGCGGTTCACGCCAGGACCCGGCGTCGGCGGACACTGTCTGCCCGTCGACCCGGTGTATCTGTCCTGGCGGGTCAACCGGGCGCTCGGCCACCGCTTCCGGTTCGTCGAACTCGCCAACGACGTCAACGACCACATGCCCGCGTACGTGGTCCAGCGGCTGCTGACCGCGTTCAACGAGCGCGGCCGCTCCCTCAGCGGATCCCGCGTCCTGGTGCTCGGCCTCGCCTACAAGCCGGACACCGGCGACGCCCGCGAGTCGCCCGCCGTCCGCGTCGTCGACGGCCTGCTGAGGCTCGGCGCGCACGTACGGGCCGTCGACCCGCACGTGGTGGAGTCCGCGCCGATCGACGGGCGGGTGGTGCGCGTCGACCTCGACGTCGACGAGGTCACCGAGGCCGACGCGGTCGTCCTGCTCACCGACCACTCCTCCTACGACTACGAACTCATCGCCGAACACGCCAGGTTCGTCCTGGACTGCCGCCGTCGGCTGCCCGCGTCGGAGACGGTGGAGTACCTGTGACCGGGCGGCGTCGGCACATCCTGGTCACGGGCGCGAGCGGCTACGTCGGCGGGGCCGTCACCCGCGCCCTGATCGCCGCCGGGCACCGAGTCACCGGTCTGGTGCACAACCCGGCACGGGCCGACGACCTGCCCGCGGGGACGACGCCGCGGGTCGGCGACATGCTGCGCCCCGACAGCTACGTACCGCTGGTCGACGGGGTCGACGCCGTGGTGCACGCCGCGCAGCTGCGCACCGCCGGGCGCGTGACCCGCGCCCGGGTGCGGCGGCTGCGCGCCGCCGACGGCCTGATGGCGGACGGGCTCGCGCGCGCCTGCCTGAGCGGCGGCAAGCGGCTGATGTACGCGAGCGGGGCGTGGGTCTACGGCGACCACGGCGCGCGCTGGATCGACGAGAGCGTCTCCCACACCCCGGCGCCGCTCGGCGTCTGGCACGCATCGGCCGTCGCCCGGCTGCGGGTCATGGAACAGCGGGGCCTGGACGCGGTCGTGCTGCACGCCGGGTTCGTGTACGGGCCCGGCGGCAACTTCCAACGGGCTTTCGCCGCGCCCGCGTCGGCCACCGGCCGGATCCGCTACCCCGGCGACGGCGGCAACTACTGGAGCTGCGTCCACCTCGACGACCTGGCCGCCGCTTATGTCGCCGCCCTGGACCGGGCGCCGTCCGGGGCCGAGTACAACCTGTGCGACGACGAGCCGCTGCCGCTCGCGGAGTTCGCCCGCCAGGCGGCCGACGCGCTCGGCGTCCGCAAGACCGGCGGGGCGCCGAAGCCGCTGGCCGCGCTCGCCCTGGGCGGGCCCGTCGTCCGCTCGCTGACCACGTCGTACCGCATGCGCAACACCCGCGCCCGCGAGGAGCTCGACTGGCGGCCCGGCTACCCGACCGTCGCCGACGGACTGCCCGCGGCCGCGGCGGCGCTGCGCCGCGCGAGCACCCCGACCCCGACGACCTGAACCCGACGACCTGAACCCGACGAACCGACCCCCCACGACAGACACAGCCATACGCACAAGAAGGGCGGACCACATGAGCCTGGAACCAGGTGCCCCCGGCGGGCATGACGGTGACGGCCACGCCGTCGTGATCGGGTCGAGCCTCGCCGGACTCACCGCGGCGCGGGCCCTGGCCAACTCGATGGACCGGGTCACCGTGATCGAACGAGACCGGCTGCCGGACGGGCCGCGCTGGCGGCGCGGCGTCGCCCAGGCCCGGCACGCGCACAACCTGATGGCCGCCGGACACCAGGGCCTGGAGCAGCTCTTTCCCGGCATCACCCGCGAGCTGCTCGCCGCCGGTCTGGTGCGCGTCAGCATGCCCGACGACATGCTGATGCTCGGCCCCAAGGGCTGGATGCCGCGCTTCGACACCGGCCTGTCCATGATGACCGGCACCCGCGACACCATCGACGCGGTGGTGCTCGACCGGCTGCGAGCCGAACCCAAGGTGACCTTCCTCCAGGAACACGAGGTCGTCGGCCTCCAGGGCGGCCGCAACGACACCGTCACCGGCGTCTGGGTGCGAGGCAAGCGGCCCGAGGCACGCGACGGCCGGGGCGAGAAGCGGCTGCTGTCCGCCGAGTTCGTGGTGGACGCCTCGGGACGCAAGTCCCGCGCCCCGCAGTGGCTGACCGAACTCGGCTACGAGACGCCCCGCGAGTCCGTGGTCGACGCCAAGACCGCGTACGCCACCAGCGTCTTCGCACCGCCCGTCGGGCATGTCGCGGACTGGACGTGCATGCTCCTGATGGCCACTCCCGACACCCCGAGCCAGGGCATCCTCAACCCCATCGAGGGCGGCCGCTGGATGGTGTCGATCTCCGCGTCCGGCGGACACCGACCGCCCACCGACCACGAGGGACTCCTGCGCGCCGCGAGCGAGCTGCGCGACCCGGTACTGCACGACGTCATCGAGTCGGCGACCCCGCTCGGACCCGTGTACGGCTCCGGACGCACCGAGAACCGCTGGCGGCACTACGACAAACTGCGCCGCTGGCCCGACCAGTTCCTGGTGATCGGCGACGCG
The DNA here is from genome assembly GCF_054788135.1 of Streptomyces sp. O3. NCBI lineage: Bacteria > Bacillati > Actinomycetota > Actinomycetes > Kitasatosporales > Streptomycetaceae > Streptomyces > Streptomyces sp. O3. The sequence continues at coordinate 42,398 of NZ_JBTVYK010000012.1, read as the reverse complement.
CTCGGCGCGTTCAACCCGTCCTATGGACAGGGCATGTCGGTCGCCGTGCAGTCCGCGCTCGTCCTCGACCACATGCTCGCCTCGCACGGCACCGTCGTCGGCCTGTCCTACCGGCTGCGCAAGGCACTCGCCCGCACCCTCGCGCCCGCCTGGCAGCTGGCCAGCAGCATGGACCTGTCCTACCCGTGGGCCGCCGAGGCGACGCCGCCCGACTTCGCGACCCGCGTCGGCAAGAAGTACCTGGACCGGATCGCCGCCGCCGCGGTCACCGACCGCCACGCGGCGCTGGTCCTGATCGAGCTCACCATGCTGCTCGCCCCGCTCACCGCGATCTTCCGGCCGAACGTCGTGGCCGCCGCCCTGCGCGGCCCGCACACCCCGATACCCGCCGGGCCGCCCAGCAAGACCCACGGCCCCGGCGCCCGGCGCCCCCGCAAGACCGCCGCGCCCGTCACCGGCGTCGCCCCCGGCGCCGTACGCCCGGCGCCGACCGGCACATCGGCGCGCTGGGCGACCGCCGCGAGCCCCGCCGCGCCCGACGGGCTGCCGTCGGCCGGCGCCCCCGCCTCACGCCCTGCCAGGAGAAACCCATGACGGCATTCCCGGCGACGGCCGGTGCGACCGCGCCGGACGTCAGCAGAGAAGAGATCACCTTCGACGTCGAGGTCGCGGGCGAGACCTGGCCGCTGGCCGCCGAGCTGCTGGTGCCCGCGCAGGGCAGCGACCTCGTGCAGGTGCTGCTGCCCGGCCTGACCTACGACCGCCGCTACTGGTCCATACCCGGCGAGTACGACTACAGCGCGTACATGCTGCGCGCCGGATACGCCGTACTGCTCCTGGACCGGCTCGGCACCGGCGCGTCCGGCAGACCGCACGGCGACGACGTCAACCTCGACAACCACGTCGCGTCCATCCACCACGTCGTGTCCCGCCTGCGCACCGGCACCCCCGGCGGGCACGTGTTCGCGCGCGTGGTGACCGTCGGCCACTCCTACGGGTCGGGCCTCGCCATCATCGAGGCGGCCCGGCACCAGGACGTGGACGCCGTGGCGATCACCGGGATGCTGCACGCCCAGACGTCCTTCTACGAGAAGGTCGACAAGGTCCACGACTTCTTCCACCCGGCGGGCGACGACCCGTTGCTCGCCTCGATCGGCGCACCCGCCGAGTATCTGACGCAGCGTCCAGGACGCCGCGCCCGGATGCTCGAGTACGCGGGTGGCATCGACCCGGAACTGTCGGCGTACAACGAACTGATCAAGTCGACGGCCACCTGGGGCGAGGGCAGATCCCTGCCCGAGACCTACCGGGCCGAGTACTCACGGGCGATCGACGTACCCGTGCTGCTTGTGGTGGGGGAGCACGACGCGCTGTTCGCCGGCGCGGACGTGGGATTCGCCCCCGAATCCGCCGCCGTACACGCCTTCGAGAAGGACTACTACGGCACGGCCGACCTGACGACCCACGTGGTCCCCGGCTCCGGCCACTCCCTCACGATCCACCGCGGCGCGCCGCACTTCTTCGCCCTGACGCGCGACTGGTTCGACCACGTCACCGGCTCCGGGTCCGCGTGATGCCGGAATCCTTATCAAACCCCCGAAGGAGCATCGATGTTTGACAGGCTGTCACGCCTGGTGCTGGGCTCACCGAAGAAGGTGGTGCTACTGACCCTGCTGTTCGTCTTCCTCGCCGGAGCGGCCGGCGGCGGACTCCAGGACAGGCTCACCATGGGCGGCTACGAGTCGTCCGACACCGAATCGAGCCGCGTCGCCGACGAGATGGAGAAGACCTTCCAGCAGGGCGAACCGAACCTGCTGCTCCTCGTCAAGGACAAGCGCGGAGTCGACGACGAGGCCGTGGCCCAGACTGGGCGCGAACTGACCGCCAAACTCGCCGAAGAGGACGACCTCACCGGCGTCATGTCCTACTGGACAGCCAAGAGCGAGGCGCTGCGCAGCGCGGACGGCGACCAGGCGATCGTACTCGCCCGCATCACCGGCGACTTCGACAACCAGGTCGACAAGGCCGAGGCCCTGGACAAGGAGTACACGGGCACCGTCGACGGTCTGGAGGTCAAGACCGGCGGCATGGCCATGATGTGGTACGAGAACACCAAACAGGCCGAGGAGGACGCCACCAAGGCCGAGGCGACGGTCTTCCCGCTCGTCCTGATCGTCCTGGTGGTCATCTTCGGCAGCGCGCTGGTCGCCCTCGTCCCGCTGTCCGTGGCCTTCGCCGCGATGATGCTCTCGATGGGCGCGCTGTTCACGGTCACCTTCTTCAGCGACACCTCCAACGTCGTCGTGAACACCACCACCTTCCTCGGCATCGGCCTCGGCATCGACTACTGCCTGCTGTTCGTGACCCGGTACCGGGAGGAACTGCGGCTGGGCAACGACACCGACACGGCGCTGTCCACGACGCTGCGCACGGCGGGCCGTACGGTCCTGTTCTCCGCGCTCACCGTCGCCGTGGCCTTCCTCGGCCTGTTCGCGCTGCCCTTCACCGTGCTCCACTCGCTGGCCATCGGCTGTATCACCACCGCCCTGGTCGCCGCCGCCGCCACGCTGATCATGGCCCCGGCGCTGCTCAAGTGGATCGGACCGCGCCTGAACAAGTGGCGGCTGATCCGCCGCAAGGAGGACCCGGCCAAGGACGGCGGCGGGTTCTGGCACAGCCTGTCGCGGGCCGTGATGCGCCGCCCGGTCCGGGTCGCCGTGCTGATCCTGGCGTTCGCGGTCACCCTGGCCCTGCCCGTCACGGACATGAACCTGCGGCTGCCCGACGAGAGCGTGCTGCCGTCCGACGCGAAGTCCGCGCAGGTCGCCCAGGTGCTCAAGCGGGACTTCAACACCCGCGAGCAGCAGGCGCTGAACGTGGTGGCCACCGACTCCGGCAGCCCCGCGGCCAACTCCGACAAGATCGACGACTACGCGACGCAGCTGTCGACGCTCGACCGGGTCACCCGCGTCGACGCGTTCACCGGTTCGTACGCGGACGGCAAGCAGGTCGCCCAGGCCGGTGAGGCGCACGCCCGGTTCGGCGCGGCGGACGCCACGTTCCTGTCGGTGGTGCCGAGCGTCGACCCGTACGGCTCCGACGGCAAGGCCCTGGTCGACGACGTCCGCGCGGCCGCCGCGCCGTTCGACGTCGAGGTCGGCGGACCCGCGGCCGTCAGCAAGGACACCTTCAAGGCGCTGACGGACAACCTGCCCCTCGCCATGGGGATCCTGTTCGTCGGCATGTTCGTCCTGCTGTTCCTGCTCACCGGCAGTGTGCTGCTGCCGCTGCAGTCGATCCTGCTCACCGGGATCAGCCTGACGGCGACCTTCGGCGCGCTCGTCTTCATCTTCCAGGAAGGCCACATGGCCTCGCTGCTCGGTGACTTCATCATCACCGGCGGCATCACCTGGACCGTGCCGATCATGCTGTTCGGCCTGGCCTTCGCGCTGGCGATGGACTACCAGGTGTTCATGCTGTCGCGGATCAAGGAGGAGTACGACCGCACCGGCGACAACGAACTGGCCGTCGCCAGCGGCCTGGAGCGGGTCGGCAAGGTCGTCACCTACGCGGCGGTGCTGCTCTCGCTGGTGTTCCTGGTCCTCGTCACCTCCGGCATCAGCTACATGAAGGCGATCGGCCTCGGCATGGCCCTGGCGATCCTGATGGACGCCACGCTGATCCGCGGCGGTCTGCTCCCGGCCCTGATGAAGCTGTTCGGGCCCGCCAACTGGTGGGCGCCCGGCCCGCTCAAGCGCTTCCACGACCGCTTCGGCCTCAGCGAGTCCGAGCCGGCCCCCGCCGCGTCGGCCACCGCGGGCGCGACGACGAGCACCGCCGGAGCCACCGGCGGCCAGGGCTCGCCCGACGCGCGGGACGACGCCGACGCACCCTCCTCGCAGGAGATCCGCACCCCGTAACACCCGCACTATCGCGGAGACACCGCACCCCTGGGGGCGCCAGGCGCCCGGCGCCCCCAGGGCCCCGCTCCGGGCGCCGCACGCCGTCCGCCGCCCGGCGCGCCACGCCCCCCTTCCACCGGAGTCCGCACACGGAACAGGACAGCCGATGCCCCAGACCAAGCGCCCCAAGAACCTCGGGGCCCACTTCGATCACTTCGCCGGGCGGCCCGGACCGACCTGGCATCTGGACCGGCCCTTCGACATCGCCCCCGGACAGGGCCGGGTCCACGACTCCACGACCCTGGCCGCGCTCGTCGCCGACATGTCCGGGCGGCTGCGCGCGGCCGGACTGCGCCGCGGCGACCGGCTCGCGATCATCAAGCACAACCACATGGACGTCGTCCTGCTCGCCGCGGCCGCGGCGAGGATCGGCGCCCTGCCCGCCATGATCACCTCGACGTTCGCCCCGGACACCCTCGGCAAGATGATGGAGCGCCTGGAGCCGAAGGTGATCGTCGCCGCGGACTCGGTGCTCGCCGACGCCGAGGCGTCCGCGGTCCCGCTCGCCGGGCCCGCCACCCGCGTGGTGGCGGTCGAGGGCGAGCTGCCGGTCCCCGGCGCCGTCCCGCTCGCCGACCTGGCGGGCAGCGGCGTCCCCGCGCCCGACCTGCGCCCCGACGCGGAGCCGATGCTGCTCACGCACACCTCCGGCACCACCGGCGTGCCGAAGTTCGTGATGCACTCGGCGGACACCATCGGCGTATACGGGGTGATGGAGACCATCCGCATCCCGTTCCTGTCGACCCGCCCCGACGACACCGTCGCCTCCTGCATCGCCTTCGTGCACTCCCGCGCGGTCACCTGGGTGCAGGCCCAGTCGGTGCTCGTACCGTCCAAGGTCGTCGTCCTGGGCGGCTCCGACCCCGACCTGGTCGTCGAGACCCTCTCCCGGCACCGGCCCACCACGCTGGAGGCCTGCCCGAACATCTTCCAGCGCTGGGAGCATCTGCCGGGCAGACACCCGGAGTTGTTCCGCGACGTCCGGTCGTTCATCTCCACCTTCGACGCCATCCACCCCGGCACCGTGCGCACCTTCGTACGGGCCAGCAGGCGACGCCGCCCGGTGTGGGCGCAGAGCTGGGGCCAGAGCGAGATCGGCCCGGCGACCCTCGCCGCGTACTCGAAACGCAAGATCATGCGCGGCGGCGAGGGCGACCCGTTCACCAACAACGTCGGCCGCCCCATCCCGTTCGTCACCCGCATCAAGGTCGTGGACCCCGAGACCCGCAAGCCGGTCAGGCGCGGCGAACGCGGCATCGTCCTGGTGCGGACCAAGGGCCGCTGCCTCGGCTACCTCGGCGAGCCCGAACGGCACCGCGAGAAGCTGTGGGGCGAGTGGTGGAACACCGGCGACATCGGCGTCCACCGGTACGACGGCAGCGTCGAGGTGCTCGACCGGGAGATCGACGTCATACCGGGCACCAGCGGCATCGAGCTGGAGAGCAAGCTTCTGGAACGCCTGGACGAGGTCACCGAGGTCATCGTGCTCGGCGACCCGAACGGCCTGCCGGTGCCGGTCGTCTCCACCCACAGCGGAACCCTCGACCACGCCGCCTGGCAGCGCGCCACGGCCGACCTGCCGGCGCTCGCCGAGCCGCGCGTCATCGACTGGGACGACTTCCCGCGCACCGGCACCTGGAAGGTACGCCGCTTCGACCTGCGCCAGAAGGTCCTCAAGACCCAGGACACCTACGGAACGGGCCGGTGGACATGACCCCGGTGGCCCCGGCGGCCCCGGCGGCCCCGGTGGCCCCGGCGGCCCCGGCGGACGCGACGCGTGGCAGGCGGCCATGGCGGATCCGCTTATCGCCACGGCGTACGAGAGCGACGAACAGCGCTGGCGCGCGGTCCGGGAACGCGACGAGGCGGCGGACGGACGGTTCTACTATGCCGTGACGACGACCGGCATCTACAGTCGGCCGTCGTGCGCGGCCCGCCTGGCCCGGCGCGAGAACGTGGAGTTCCACGCCTCGCTGGACGAGCTGCGGGTCCGGGGCTACCGGCCCTGCCGCCGCTGCCTGCCGGGCGAGCCGGAGCTGAACCAGCCGCACGCCGACATCGTGGCGCGCACCTGCCTGCTGATCAACGAGGCGGCGGCGCCGTCGAACCTGGACGACCTGGCGCACGGCGCCGGTTACAGCCGCTACCACTTCCACCGCCTGTTCAAGTCCCTGACCGGGGTGACCCCGCACGCCTACTGGACGGCCGTGCGGGCCCGGCGGGTACGGGAGGAGCTGGTCAGAACGCGCACCGTGAGCGACGCCGTCTACCGGGCCGGGTTCACCACCATCGGCCAGTTCTACGCCGTCTCGTCGGCGATCCTGGGCATGACCCCGCAGGAGTTCCGCGCGGGCGGCGCGGGCGTCGAGATCCGCTCGGCCACCGGGTTCACCGACGAGTGCCCGGTCCTGGTGGCCGTGGCGGACAAGGGCGTGTGCGCGATCGTGGACGACCCCGCCGGGCCCGGCGGCGCGGCGCGCGAGCGGCTGCGGGAGCTGTTCCCGTACGCGCACCGGCGCACCGGCGGTCGACGGCTCGCCCAGCGGGTCGCGCGGGCGCTGGCCCGCGTCGGCGCGCCGCATCCGGGCGCGCGGCTGCTGCCCGCTGACGTACGCGAGGTGTGCCGCCACGAACGGATCCGCCAGGCTCTGACGGCCCTGCCCGAAGGCGGGACCGCCGAAGCGCCCGGCGGCCCCTCCGAGCGGCCGCCGCGCGGCCCGAGTTCAAGCGCAATTTTCTGAGTGCCGGCGGCCTGGGGCGATCTATACCGTGGCCGCGTCGAATCGTCAGGACAAGGCAGGACAAGGGGTGGAGCGATGGCACGGAACGCCCGAGGCATCGGCAGACGGAACTTCCTGACCGGGGGCGCGGCCGCTTCAGGCGCCGCGCTCCTGACGGGGACGGGGCTGGCCGCACCGGCCGCCGCCGCGGCGGGTCAGGCGGAGGCGGAAGGGTTCGCCCTGCCGGGCCCGCTCGTGACGGTGACCCCCGGCGACCCGCGGTACCAGGACCTGGTGCGCGGCTACAACCAGCGCTGGTCCGCCGCGCCCGACAAGGTCTGCCTCCCGCAGACCACGTACCAGGTCCAGTCGGTCGTCCAGCAGGCCGTGACCGCGGGCAAGCGCCTCACGGTGCGCAGCGGCGGCCACTGCTTCGAGGACTGGGTCTTCAACTCCGACGTACGCGTCATCCTCGACCTGGCCCGGATGGACGGGGTCTACTTCGACTACGGGATGAACGCCGTCTGCGTCGAGGCCGGTGCGCAGGTGCTGAACGTGTACGAGCTCCTGTACCGCGCCTGGGGCGTCACCGTCCCGGCCGGCACCTGCTTCCAGGTCGGCGTCGGAGGCCACTTCAGCGGCGCGGGCTGGGGCCTGCTGTGCCGCCAGCTCGGCCTGGTCGTCGACCATCTGTACGCCGTCGAGGTGGTGACCGTCGACGCCGACGGCTGGGCGCGTACGCGGGTGGCGACCCGTGAGACGACCGACGCGCACCACGACCTGTGGTGGGCCCACACCGGCGGCGGTGGCGGCAACTTCGGCGTCATCACCCGCTTCTGGTTCCGCTCGCCCGGCGCGAGCGGCAGCGACCCGGCGAAGCTGCTCCCGCAGCCGCCCGCCGAGGTGCTGCTGCACGCCACGGCCTGGCCGTGGGCCGAGATGACCGAGGCCCGTTTCGCGCGCCTGCTCAGGAACTTCGGCGACTGGCACACCGAGCACCTCAAGCCAGGCACCCCCGACGACCATCTGACCAGCGTGCTGTGGCTGAACCACAAGTCGGCCGGGTACATCGGCCTGGTCACCCAGGTCGACGCGACGATCCCGGACGCGGAGCGGGTCCTGGACGACTACCTGGCCGCCATCACCGCAGGTCTGGACGTGGCACGCGAACCGATGGCCACGCACATGGGCGAGATGGCGGCGATGCCCGAGCTCGCCGAGCCGCGCCGGATGCCCTGGCTCCAGGCGACCCGCTACGTCGGCACCACCAACCCGACGCTGAACGACCCCAGCCTCCGGTGCGACCTGAAGTCCGCGTACTACCGCAAGACCATGCCGGACGCGCACATCGACACGTTCTACCGGCACCTGACGCGCGACGACCTGGCCAACCCGACCGCCGCGGTGCAGGTCAGCTCCTTCGGCGGCGCGGTCAACGCCGTCGCCGAGGACGCCACCGCCGCCCCGCACCGCACGGCCGCGTTCAAGGCGGCCTGGGGGATCTGGTGGACCGACCCGGCCCAGGAGGACCTCTCGCTGCGCTGGATGCGCGAGTTCTACCACGGCGTGTACGCCGCGACCGGCGGCGTCCCGGTCATCGACGACGTCACCGACGGGTGCTACATCAACTACCCGGACATCGACCTGCACGACCCGGCGTACAACACCTCGGACGTCCCCTGGCACCGGCTGTACTACAAGGACGGCTACGCCAGGCTCCAGGACGTCAAGCGCCGGTACGACCCGACCGACTTCTTCCGTCACAGCCAGTCGGTCCGGCTCCCGAAGGGCTGAGCGGCTCCGAAGGGGTCGCGCCGCCCCCGACCCTAGCCGGGCGGACCCCTAAACAGCCCGGTCCGACCCCACTACCGCGGCGCTTGAGGTGACGGGCCCGTCCGGGACGCGTATCAGATAGATCCGTGACCCCTATGACCCCAGACGCCGCCGCGCCTTCGACGCCCGCACCGACCGGGCACGTCGGGCTCGCGGACGACCACGACGCCGTGCCGGGCGGTGGCCTGCGCGCGTTCCTGAGCGACGCGCTCGGCGACGTGCTCGGCGGCTGCCCGCCGCTGGGCGAGGGAACGCCGACGGTGCTCTCCGGCACGTATGTCGCCGACCCGCCGTTCTACGGCGGCGGCGACATCGGCCAGCTCGCGGTCTGCGGCACGGTCAACGAACTCGCGGCCGCCGGAGCCCGCCCGGTCGGGCTCTCGCTGTCCGCCGTCGTGGAGGCCGGGCTGCCGCTGCGCCAGGTGCGGCGCGTCGCCGACTCGGTGCGCGCGGCCGCGGGAGCGGCGGGCGTGGTCGTCCTCGACGTGGACGCGCGCGTGGTGCGGGCGGGCGAGGCCGACCAGATCTATCTGCACACCGCCGGGCTCGGCGTGCGCGAGGACGCGCCGCCTGCGCCGCGCGCGTGGGCGGGCGACCGGCTCGTGGTCAGCGCCCCGCTCGGCGGATTCGGCGCGCACCTGCTGTCGATCCGCGCCGCGCTCGGCCACGAGTCCGTGATCTCCGCCGACTGCCCGCCGCTGGCCGGGCTGCTCGACCGGGTGCGCGCCGCCGCCCCCGACGGCGCGCTGCGCGCCGTGCACACCGTGGGGCGCGGCGGGCTCGCCGGGGCGCTGCACGCCTTCGCGGACGAGACCGGACTCGGACTGCGCGTCGACGAGGAGGCGCTGCCCGTGCGGTACGAGGTCCATGTCGCGCTGGACCAGCTGGCGGTGGACGCGGCGCACGCGGCGACCGCCGGATGCGTGTGCCTGGTCGTGGCCGCCGACCACACCGAGGAGGTGCTCGCCGCGCTGCGCGGACACCCGCACGGGAGGGACGCCGCCGTGGTCGGCGAGGTGTCGCCCGCGGGGACCACGGCGGTCGAACTGGTGCGCGCGGACGGGCGTGCGGTGGCGCTCAGCGCCGCCCCTGAGCCGCCCGCGCGGCTGGCCTGAGCGCCTCGCGGGCGGCGGTGTGCGCGGCGGGTACGTGGGCCAGGCGGTAACGGCGCAGCCACACCAGGCCGGTGACGGCGGCGAGCGCGGGCAGCACCGCCACGCCGACCAGCACGCCCGTGAGCGCGCCGTCGCTCTGCTCGACGGCCCGCCCGGTGTCGGAGGAGACGTACCCCGACAGCTGGAGGGTGAGGGCGAACAGGAACGGACCGATCGCCAGACCCGCCGTCTCGCCCGCGCCGAACATCCCCGACAGGGTGCCCGCCCGGCTGCGCCCACAGCGCGCGGTGTCGTCGGCGGTGCACTCGGCGAGCATGCTGTAGACGAACAGGAGCTGGCCCGCGTGCCCGGTCCCGGCCAGCACCATCACGGCCACCACGCCGCCGGTGGGCAGGCCGGGCGTCATGAGCAGCAGACAGCCGGCCGCGAACAGCAGCGAGGCGGCGATCAGCCCCGCCTTGGGGCCGCGCCGCGCGCCGAGCCTGCGCCAGGCGGCCGTGGTGAGCAGGTTGGGCAGGACGAAGGCGGCCACCAGCGCGCCGATGAGGGACTCGTCGCCGAGGGTGTGCTCGGCGTAGTACGGCGTACCCGCCAGCAGGACGCCGGTGGCGACGACATGGACGACGGCGCAGCGCAGCAGAGCGGTGTACGAGGGGTTCGCCCGCAACACGCCCCGCATCCCGCGCACGTCCTCCGCGAGGCCCCCCAGGACGTCCCGCACCCCGCGCCGCGCATCCCGCGCATCCCGTGCCTCCCGCGCATCCCGTGCCTCCCGCTGGCCCGGCGGCGCGGCGGCGAGCCAGCCGGTCCCGGTCGTGGCCCCGCGGGTTCCGGCCAGGACGGCGAGGGTGCCCGCCGCGATCAGGCCCGCCCCGAACAGCCCCGCCCAGCGGTGTCCGGCGAGCCCCCCGCCGCCCCCGTCGACGATCGCGGGCGCGGCCAGACCGGCGCAGACGGCGGCGACCGCGATGCCCGCCACCCGGAAGCCCACGAGCCGCATACGGTCGTCGGGCCGGTCGGCGAGCTCGGGCGGCAGCGCGGCGTACGCGGACTGGAAGAAGGCGAACGCCGTCGCCGTGAGCAGGAACCCGAACGCGGTCGTGACGGCACCGGCCGCGCCGCCCGCGAACCCCGCGAACATGAAGGCGAAGGCGGCCGCCGTGCCCAGACCGCCGCCCAGGATGTGCGGGCGGCGCGCGCCGCCCCTGGCGCGGTCGCCGATCCGGCCCGCCACCGGGATCAACAGCACGTCCCAGGCCTTGGGCACCAGTACGATCAGGCCCGCGAGCCCCGCGGCCACGCCCAAGGTGTCGGTGAGGTAGGGCAGCAGGAGCAGTCCGGGCAGGGTGTTGAAGGCGCCGGCGACCAACGCGCCGGCGCCGTAGCCGAGTCGGACGCCCACCGGTACGCCGATACGGAACGTCATGAGTCCGATCCTGAAAGTGAGAAGTCCTCGACGCCAGTCGGGTCTTGTCCCCGCCGCCCCGCCGGATGTCACATCCGACGGCATTCCGCACGTCTGTACCCAAGACGAATTCAGTTACTCCCCGAGTGCGCTGACGTGAAACAGCGTCAGGTATTTCCCCGATACATTCCCGCACCGCAATCTCCCCACGGGCAAACGCGGGACGCACCGGCGACCGACGGGAAAGATGCATGATCCACAGCACCGAACAGACGGCACGGACGGCACACCGGGCCCGCCGTCCCGACGCCCCGAGGAGGTCCCCGTGCCTCACGAGGCGTTGACCGCCACGCGCCGCCGCGAACTCGCCGCGCTCCAGCGGATGATGGAGCGGCCCGAGGCCGGTGCGGCGCGGTTCGCGCGCGTCACCGGCGAGCCCTGGACCGGCAAGACCCGGCTGCTCGGGCACCTGGCGGGGCTCGCCGCGCAGGACGGCTGGCAGGTGGCCTGGGGGCGTGCGCCGCGCACCGGCAGGTCAAGCCCCTTCGACGTGCTCGTGGACGCCCTGGACGAGCATCTGGTGCGCGCCGACGGCTCGTTGTACGAGCAGCTCGGAGCCGCCCGCACCGCCGCGCTCGCCCCGTACTTCCCCTCGCTCGCCACCGGCCGGGACCCGGCGCCGCGCGTCGAGGCGTACGACACGGTCTGCGCCCTGCGGGCCCTGCTCCACCTGCTGGCCCAGGGCCCCGGACTGCTGCTGATCCTCGACGACGTACACCGGGCCAGCCCCGAGGTCCTGGACGTCCTGGAACACCTTGTCCGGCATCCACCGGACAAGGTGTTCACCGTCTTCGCCCATCGCGCCCCGGCCGTCCAGCGCCACCTCTCGGCCATCGGCTACCACGCCGAAGAGGTGCCCCACCTGCCGCTGGCCCGGCTCGACGACGCCGAGGCCGCGCGCTTCCTGCCACCTCAGCTCACGCCGCTGCAACGGGAACTGGCCCTGCGCGACGGGGCCGGGGTGCCCGGACTGCTGCGTACGCTGGCCGCCGGGCCGCCGCCGTGGGAGGGCCGCGACTACGAGCTGTACGGCGCGCGGGAGCTGTCCGTCGGCGTACCGCCCGCCTTCCCGGCGCACGCGGTGGGCCTGCACACGCTGTCCTCGCTCGGCTGGCGCACCGCGTGCGCGGCCGCCGTCGTCGGCGACCCGTTCACCGCCGACGTGGTGGCGGCCACCGCCGCGCTGCCCCTGGACGACGTCCTGCACGGCATCGACGAGCTGCACGGCGAGGGCCTGATCGAACCCCGCGACGGCGCACGGCGGTTCGCCTTCGCGCGCCCGCTGGTCCGCGCCCTGGTGCACCACGCGTCCGGCGCGGGCTGGCGCGCGGCCGCACGGCCCCGCGCCGTGGCGGCGCTGCGCCACGAGACAGCGGGCGGGGGCCCGCCCGCCGGGGGCGCGCCCGCCGCCCTGGCCGCGCTGCTCGAGGACGCCCCGGAGCTGACCGACGACGACGTGCGCACCCTCGCGCTGACCGCGCGCGACGTCCTGTTCACCCGGCCCTGGAGCGCGGTACGCGCGCTGCGCCGGGTCACCGCCGACGTCAACGGCCCCGTCGAGGCGGACCTGCTGCTGCACAGGGCGCTGGTCGTGGCGGGCCGCGTCGGGGAGGCGGCGGCGCAGTACAAGGAACTGCTGCCCCATCTGCACGAGGCGGCCACCGGGCTCGCGCGGGCCCAGGCCGTGGTCTGGCACGCGCGGACCCTGCGCCTGACGGGCCGGAGCCCCGAGGCCCGCGCGATGCTCGACACGCTCGCGGACAGCCCGCACGGCGCCGCCGAAGCGGCCGTCGAACGGGCCACGCTCGCCCTGGAGTCCGGCGACGTGCACAGCGGCACGGCCGCCGCCCGGCGCGCGGCGGCGGCGACCGACGCGGCGGCCGAGCCCGAACTGCGCGGGCACGCGCTCGCGTTGCTCGCCGCCGGCTGCGCCGCCGCCGGGAACGTCCCCGAGGCACGGCAGACGGCGCAGGCCGCGGCCCGGCTGCTCGACCCGCTCGACGACGACCGGTTGGCCCGGTGCCTGGCGGCGCTGTGCCGTCTCGGCGAGGCCGAACACGCCCTGGGGGACGACGCGTCGGCACAGCGGCACCTCGCGCGCGGCCTGCGCGTCGCGCTCACCTGCGCCCAGGGACACCTGATCGGGGAGCACGCCCTGGGCCTGGCCCGGATCCACCTCGCCGCGGGTGACCTGGCCCGCGCCGAGGCGCGCGCCCGGCTGGCCGCCGACGCGGCGCGCTGGCTCGGCGGCGGTCCGCTCGCGGCGGCGGCCCGCGAAGTGTGCGGGCGCGTCGAGGCGCTCGCGTCGGGCGAGGCGCCGGATCACCAGATCGCGCAGCTGAGCGCCCGCGAGCTGGAGATCGCGAAGCTGGTGGGCTCGGGGTACACCAACCGCTCGATCGCGGCACGGCTCGACATCAGCGCCAAGACCGTTGAGACGTATATGAGCCGGATATTCAAGAAGCTCGGGGCGAATTCACGAGCCCAGGTGGCCCATGCGATGGGAAGGAATTACCCGCGCTAATTCGGTGTCGTTATTCCGGCGGCATTCGGGAAAAGAAAAACCCCGCCCGGTGGCCTTGGGGAAACCCTGGGCGGGGTCGTGGACCGACTCTACCGGCGGGGGATCCGGGAACCGGCCACGGTCCCGAGTCTGACGCCCGCGACTTGAGTTCCCCTTAAGCATCGGACGGGCATATGCCAAACCGTAAGGCCCCCGCAACCGTGCGGGGGCCTTACAGGCCTGCTTGGCAGCGCGGTGCGGGTCAGGGCCAGCCGTCGTCCTGGGGGCCCTCAGCCGTGGCGGCGGTCACCAGCGCGCCCCCGCCCGCGGTGCTGTCGCCGTGCGCGGCCCCCATCCCCACCAGGCCAAAAAAACCGGTCGCGATCATTGTTATCGCCGCTGCAACCCGCGGCATCCCCAGAATGCGCATGATCAGCCCCCAAGATTTGACGTTTGGCTTGCGTCGCGCAGCAGTCTGTCCACTCCAGGACTCGGGCACCAAGGGGCTGCCGATGACGTAAAGTTGCATGGCAACTAATTCTCCGTCTGCAGAGGGGTGGCTGCAGCATGTCTGAAAGGTCGCGTCCCGGTCCGGGTTTCGACAAGTTGGATGACAGGTGTGTAGCCGCCTATCGGGAGGCGGCCGAGGCCGGTCGTTACGTGCCGAAGGAGATCGCCGAGGCGACCGGCCTGAGCCAGGACGAGGCGCGGCGGGTCGCGCGTGAGCTGCTCGACCTGCATTTGCTGACCCCGATACCCGGAGATCCGGACGCATTCGTTCCGGTCGCGCCGGACGCGGCGGCGGCCACCCTCGTCGGACCCGAGGAGCAGCGCCTGAGGGAGCTGCAGCGGTCGATCTCCGAGACCCGCAACGGCCTGCTCGCGCTGCTGCCCGCCTACTTCGAGAGCCGCCGACGCCGCAACCGCGTCGAGGCCTTCGACATCATCACCGACCTCAGCGTGCTGCGGGCTCTCATCGACGACTGCGGAACGCGCTGCCGCCACACCGTGCTGTCCGTCCAGCCCGGCAGTTCCCGGCCCCCCGGCACCCTCGTCGACGCCCGCCGCAGAACTCTGGAACGGCTCGAGCGCGGCATCCACGTCGAGCACCTCTACCAGCACACGGCCCGTGGCGACCTCGTGACCTCGGCATATGTACGTGACATGACCGCGGCGGGCGCCGAGATCCGTACCACGGACCAGGTGATCGACCGTATGATCATCTTCGATCGGGAGGTCGTCTTCCTGCCCGAACAGGACGTGGTCGGCCGCGTACCCGGCGCCATCGTCGTGCGCGAGCCGACCCTGGTGGCGTTCCTGTGCAAGCTCTACGACCACCTGTGGGCCAACGCCACGGTGTTCGACCCGGACGCCGAGGAACCGGCCGACGTCACCGACGACGTCAAGCGTTCGATCATCAAGCTCATGTCACAGGGCTACAAGGACGAGATGGTGGCCCGGCGGATGGGCATGTCGGTGCGCACCTGCCGACGCCACATCTCGGAGCTCATGGACGAACTGGGCGCCGACAGTCGCTTCCAGGCCGGGGTGAACGCCGCCCTGTCCGGCACGCTCGACGAGGCGGCCGACCCCGAGGACCCTCGCCCATGACGCGCTGCCCATGACGCGCTGCCCGTGACGCTTCGCCGGTGACGCGTCACCCTGCCGCGCCGACGTAACTTGTTGCCGTTCAGCTTGCTGCCGACGGATCACGCTGGCGGCGCGGCGGGCCCGCCAGGACCCTGACAGGGCGGCGTGTGCGCCGTGCGACAGGGACTGAACGGGAAGGCGGTGACCGCGTGGTCGACAGGGGCGACATCGCGCTGGCCGAAGCACCGGCTCCGGGGCACGGCACACGCCGCCTCATCCACCGGCAGCGGTCCTGGGAGCCCTTCGGGCTCACCGAAGCACCGGACAGCGAAGAGGAGTTCGTTCTCACCGGGGAACTGCCGCGGGCCCATCCGCTGCTGTCCGACGGACCCGGACGCTTCCACGATCTCCAGGCGGCCGCCGAAACGGTGCGCGAGACCGGCGAGTTCATCGGCCGCACCCACTTCGGCGTGCCCGAGGGCCGCACCGGCGTCTTCTACCGCTTCGCCGTCGCCACTCGTGACGTGGCCGCCTGGCGCGCTGGCGACGACCCCGCGCATCTGACCACGGCCATGCGGGTACGCCCCGACCGGGTCATCGACGGGGTGCCGCGTGCCCTGGAGTTCCGTACCGCCCTACAGATCAACGACGTGACCTGCGGCACCGGCACCGCGAACGTGGTGTTCCTGCCGCCGATGACGCACCGCCACCACCGCGCGCACAGCCGCGACCGGGCGCTGCGGGCGGCCAGACCCGAGCCGGTGCCCACCCGCCCGATCGACCCGGCCGAGGTGGGCCGCGAGCACGCCGGGAACATCCTGGTGCACGGACCGGCCGAACTCACCCACGGCCGCCTGTCGGTGGGCGTACGGGTGCCCGACGCCTGGCCGCTGCGGGACGAGCCCGCGCCGGGCCACCTGTCCGCCCTGGTCCAGCTGGAGGCGCTGCGCCAGACCTCGCTGCTCGCCGTCGGCCGGGCCTGCAAGCTCGCGCCCGAACGCTGCACGCTCGCCTCCCTGAAGGTCCACTTCCGCGGCTACGCCGAGCCGGACCTCGCGATGCGCTGCGCCGCGGTGGCGGGCCTGTGCGGCCGCGACGCGGTGGGCCGCCGCCAGGCGCCGGTGACCCTGACCCTGACACAGGCGGGCCGGGCCGTGCTGGAAGCGGTGACCACCGTGGTCGAGGACTTCTGACATGCCGGGCGGCGGGGGATCGGCCAGGCCAGTCAGGTCAGTCAGGTCAGTCAGGCCAGCCAGGCCGGGCGGCGGCGGGTCAGCCCGGTTCGGGCACCGCCTCGCTGATCGCGGCCACCGTCTCGGCGTCCAGCATCGTGGTGATCTCGGTGTCCAGGGTGCGGCCGAAGCCCTGGTCGTGCACGGCGGCGCTCATGACGAACGCGACGCCGCCGACGTCACGCGCGAAGGTACGGAAGAACCACTCGGCGCCCGCGCCCGTGGTGCCGTCGGGGCGGTTCACCCGCACGGGTCTGCCGTCCGGGCCGAAGCCGAACTCGGTGAAGCGGAACTGCATGCCCTGCCCGATCGCCTTGCTGTAGGCCTCCTTGAGCGTCCACAGGCGCAGCAGGGACGGATTGCGCTCGTCGACCGGCAGCCGCTCCAGGTCACGGCGCTCCTGCGTGGTGCAGATATGCCGGTCCAGGCGTTTCTCGTACAGCTGCCGGTCGGCGAGCTCGGCGTCCACGCCGATCAGGCCGCGCGTGGTGAGGCCGACGAGCAGCAGGTCGTCGGTGTGGCTGAGGCTGATGTCGATCTGGTCGCAGCCACGCAGCGAGGGGCGCCCGGTGGGCCCGTACGCCAGCTCCATATCGGTGGCGTCCGCGCGCAGGGCCGCCGCGGCGGCGTGCTTGAGCAGCCGCCTGGACGCCGCGTACCGCTCGCGGATCTCGGCGTGCGCGATGCCGCTGTAGCGCGGCCAGTCGCGGCCGAGCAGCGCCCGCAGCGCCTGAGCGTCACCGGTGTCGGGACGCCAGTCGGCCAGCCGTCCGTGCACCAGGGCGCTGCCGTGGCGGCGCAGGTCGTCGCGGACCAGGGACCAGTCGGCGCCGGTGGCCGTCACCGCGATCGGGTCGCCGAGCGGCACCCGGCCGTCGGGGGCCGCCGAGGCCGTGTCGGACGCGGGGAAGGTCATGGCCGACCGCCCGGAGCGGGCGCCGGGTGTTCCGGGGCGGGGTCCGGTCCGCCGGGGTCCGCGAGCAGGGCGTGGAGCTGACGTACGGTCCGCGCCTCCAGGACGGCGGGCAGCGGGAGCCGCCGCCCGGTTCCCTGTTCCAGCAGCATCACCAGGCGCAGCAGATGGACCGAGTCCCAGCCGGGCAGCGCGTCCAGGTCGGTGTCCACGTCCGGCTCGCTCAGCTCGACGCCGAGGTCGTCCCGGAACAGACGGACGAGATCCGCGAGCCGCGGCTCATTGCCGAGAAGATTCATCGTCATCCTCTCCGCGGCGCGGTCCGACCCGGCCGCGGGGCGTGTGAGTGCGTCGCGGGGCAGCGCAGATCCGCGACGTCCAGGGCCAGCGTGAGGTGGGCGGGCACGGCGGGCGGATCAGCCAGGCCGTGCGTGAACAACTCGCCGTCCACGCCGCCTCCAGCGTCTTCACCGTCCTCGCCGCGCGCCGGGCGGGCGGTGAAACCGAGGTCCGGGTACAGGGCACGGGCCCGCCCGTTCTTGGCGGTGGCCCGGTAGCGGGCGTGCACCGCGGGCAGGCCCTGCTCGGCCGCCGCCCGCAGCAGGGCGCTGACCACGCCCTGCTCGACGCCGCGGGCCAGCACCCGGCAGCTGAGCAGGAAGGCGTCCAGGCACAGCCCGTCCGGGGCACGGCGGCCCAGTACCGCGCCGACGAGACCGCTGTCGCCGAACCGGTCGGCGACCCGCACGGCGAGCACCAGCCGGTCCGGCGCGGCCGCGAGTTCGGCGATCCGCGGCTGGCTCAGCCGCTCCCCGGTGAGATTGAACTGATTGGTACGCAGGGAGAGCTGGGCCAGGCGCGGGAACTCGTGCGGCTCGGCGGGCGCGATGCGCACCCGCAGGCCGAGGTCGCGCAGATACTCCTCGTACGAGCCGGTACGCGCGCGCAGCGCGTGGCGGGCGGCCGCGTCACGGTAGCGGGCGGTGCGCTCCCGGTCGTCGGCGGTCAGCCGCGGCGTGCTGAACCAGCCGTCCGCGAGCAGGCGCGGCAGGTGCAGCGCGGGTTCCTCGCTCAGCGGTACGACGGCGACGCCGGGCAGCGCGCCGCGGATCAGGGCGCGTTCGGCGGCGGAGTCGTCCACGAAGACCAGGCTGTCGACGCCGATGCCGAGCGCCTCCGCGACGGCGGTCAGGTGGGTGTCCTTGGGCTGCCAGTCGGCGTGCACGCACACGAAGTCGCTCTCGCGCAGGGCCATGTCACCGTGCCCGCGCAGCACGTCGAGGACGGGCCCGCGCTCGTTCTTGCTGCTGATCGCCAGCAGCACGCCCTGTGACGCGAGTTGGCGCACCGCCTGTTGCAGGGCCGCGTGCGGCGCGCCGCGCAGCCCGCCGGGGGACGCGTCGACGCCGTCCGGGCCGTCGTCGCCGAGCACCCCGGCCCACAGGGTGCCGTCGAGGTCGAGTACCAGGCACTTCTTGGCCAGCCCGCGGCGCGAGCGCAGCAGGTGGCCGACCTCGCGGGCGTACCCGGCGAGCAGCTCCACGGTGAACGGCGCGCGGGCGTACTGGGCGAGGCGGGCGTCGTACGCCGGGCCCGTCTCGGCGGCCAGCGGGTCCAGGTCGACGACCGCGACATCGCCGCGCTCCGTGGCCAGGCGCAGCAGCCGGGCGTTGAACTCCCGCCACACCGCGCCGAGCAGGGCGCGCTGCTGCTCGTCGACGAGCTGGTGGGTGTGGGTGCGCGGCAGGGGCAGGGTGTTGAGTACGAGGGTGCCGTGGCCGCGGTCGGTGTGCGCGTCGCAGATCGCCTGTACCCGGTCGGCGAGCCGGGCGCAGGCCAGTTCGACGTCGTGCGCGTCCCACGGCGCGGGCAGCTCGTCGAAGACGGCGCCCGCGTCCAGCACACACAGCGTCACCTCCGGCTTGACCAGGGCGAGTTCGCTGCCCGGATCGGTCAGGTCACGCAGGTACGCGCCGTGGTCGCCGAACACGATCCGGCTCGGCAGGCCGTGCCGGGCCAGCTCGACGGTGAGCGGGTCGGCGAGCTGGCCGAGCGTGCCGTGCCCGGTGACGGCGACCGTGACGGCGTCCACGCCGGGATGACGGTGGCGCACCGCGTCGACGTCCAGACCCGCCAGGATCCGGCCGCAGGCGAGCAGGTCCGCGAGGACCTCGGGCGGCGGCCGGTCCCCGGCGTCGGTGAGTTCGGCGAGCAGCGCGGTGACCTCGGGCCAGTCTGCGGCCAGGCGGTCACGCTCGCGCAGCGCCCGCAGCCGGGTGACCGGCTGCTCGCGCGTCGGTTCAGTCATGCCTCGGGCTTCCCTTCCCTGGACGCCCCCGATTCGGTTGTCTCACCCGGATCACCCGGATCACCCGGATCACCTGGTTCACCCGGATCGACGAGCCCTGTCGTCACCGGCTTCTCCAGGGCGAGCCCCGCCTTGATCCACTTGCTGGACTCGACCGCCACCGTCAGGGCCCGTTCGCCATAGGCGAGCTGCGGCATCAGCCGGTCGAGCTGGATGAGTGGAAGGGCGTTTCCGGTATTGCCCGTATCCGCCACACAGGACACCTCGCGCAGCTCGGGCAGCCCCAGATGCGCGGTGATCCGCTCGGTCATCCGCCCGGACAGCTGCGGCGGCAGCAGGAACCGCACGTCCTCGCGCTTCCAGCCGGTGGTGTCGAGCAGCTCCCACAGGATCTCGGCGGCCATCGTCGGCACGTGATCCTCGATGGCCTTGTAGTCCTCGCGCACCATCTGCCGTACGGGGCTGCGCCGGGTGGAGCCGTTCCAGTCGAGTACCTGGCCCGGCGGGCGGCCGAGCCCGGTGAAACAGTTGATCAGCGCGCGCAGCCGCACCGCGTCGCCGAAGGCGTCGGCGCTCACCACGGCCGCGCCCGCCCCGTCGCCGAACAGCACGTAGTTGACGAGCTCCTCGGTGGGCAGCGAGACGGCGTTGCGCCGCATGTCCATGAACCTGACCGTGATGTCGCCGGAGAGCACCAGGCCGGTGCGGTGCCCGCCCGCGAGCAGTGCCCGGCTGATGTCGAGGCCCTGCACCGCGCCGGAACAGCCCGCCTGGATCTGGTAGGTGGGCAGATGGTCGATGCCGAGCCGGTCGGCGACGTCGTTGACCGTGGCGGGCAGCAGCAGATCGGGGGTCGACGTGGTCAGGACCAGGAAGTCCAGGTCCTGCGCGTCGAGTCCGGCGGCCGCCAGAGCGTGCCCGGCGGCCTCCGCGCACAGGTCGGCGAGCGTGTGGGTGGCGTCGCCGGTGCCGAGATCCCACGCGAAGTGGCGGGTCCGGGTGCCGACGAACAGGTCGATCCACTCCTCGCTGATCCCGAAGACCTCCTTGAGCGCGTCGTTGCCGACCGGCGGTCCTGGCAGCGCGGCGCCGGTGCCCGCGATATAGAGGGGGCTGTGCGTCAGGGTGGTCATGTGGCGGCTCCTACGCTGATCCATTCGCTGAGGAACTGGGCGAGGGTGCCCACGGAGCGCAGTTCGGGCAGGAGTTGCTGCACGCTGACCCCGCTCGCCTGCGGCAGCCGCAGCTCGATACGGTCCTTCAGCTGCATGATCATCACGGAGTCGAAGCCGAGGTCCTCGTAGAAGCGGGTGGACCGGTCGACGCGTGCGGGGTCGTACTCGCCGACCGCGACGACCGCCTCCACGACGACCGCGAGCACCGGGTCGTCGTCGCGCGCCTCGGCCGCGTCGCCGTCCGGGGACCCCGGCACCCGAACGGCGTCCCGGCCGCCGCTCTGGCCGCTGGCCAGGCCGCCGCCCTGGCCGGTCTCGCCGGAGCCCTCGACGCCGTCGCCGCCGTCGCCGCCGCTGTCGTCGCCGCGTACGGGTGTCCGCGCGGGCTGCCGCCAGAAGCGGTGCTCGGTGGCGAAGGCGTACGGCACGAGGCGCTCGTGGCGTCGCTGCCCGGCCGGGTACAGGCCGTCCCACTCGGGATCCACTCCGCAGCGGTACAACGCGGCGACCGCCTCGGCGAGTTGGCGCGGGCCGGTGTCGCCGCCGGGCGCGGGGTGGACGAGCGGGACGCCGTCGGCCGGGTCGCCGTCGGCGTCTGGCGCGAGCAGGTGGGGCCGCGGCCCGATCTCGACGAGCGTGGTCGGCGCGAGACCGGTGACCAGCGCGTCGAGCGCGGCGGCGAACCGCACCGGCTCCCGCGCGTGCGCACGGAAGTACGCGGCGTCCATCGGCTCGTCGTCGAGCAGCCGCCCCAGACGCCCGGAGACGACGGGTACGACCGGATCACCGTAGGAGATCCCGTCCGCGAACCGGTCCGCGCCCCCGTCCGCGCCCCTGTCCGCGACCTCGGCGGAGCCCTCGACGGCGCGCGCGGCGATCAGGCGGGCCGCGTCGGCCAGGGTGAGCACACCCGCCGCGACGGCCGCCGCGTACTCGCCGACGCCATGGCCGAGCACCGCGTGCGGCCGGATCCCGAGAGCGCCGAGCGTCTCGCACAGGGCGTACTGGACGGCGAACAGCGCGGGCCGCGTCAGGGCAGCGTCCGCCTGGCGCGCCCGCCCGTCCCCGTCGAGTACCAACTCGCGTACGGAACCGCCGAGATGGGGTGCGAGGGCGGCGTCCGCGGCGTCCAGGTGCGCGCGGTACAGCGGCGACGCCGCGTACAGCGCGGCCGTCGTCCCCGGCTCGTGCGCCTCCTGGCCGGAGAACACGAAGCCCAGGACCGGCTCCCGCCAGGCACGGTCCGCGACGGGCGTCGCCAGGCCGTCGTCGGCGGCGGCCGCGCGCAGCGCGGCGGCGAGTTCCGCGGTGTCGCCGACCGCGAACGCGGCCCGGTGCGGCAGCCCCGTCTTGACCCGGTTGCTCGACCAGCACAGCGCGGCCGCGTCCCCCCGCGGGCGGCGCGCGACCGCCTCGGCCTGCGCCGCGAGATTGCGGCGCAGCGCCTGCGGCGTGTCGGCCGACACGGTGAACACCCCGCAGCCCGGCGCTGTGCCACGGGCCGCGGGGGTACGGCGTACGCGCGGCGCCGAGCCCAGCACCGCGTGCGCGTTGGTGCCCCCCATGCCGAAGCTGCTCACCCCGGCGTACGTCGGCGTCGCGGGCAGCCGGACGGGAGCCTTGAGCAGCCGAAGACCCCGGTCGGCCAGGCGCAGCCGGGGGTTCTCGCGGGTGGCGTAGCGGCTCGCGGGCACGATCCGGTGGTGCAGCGCGAGCGCCGCCTTGATCAGCCCCGCGATCCCGGCCGCGCCCTCGGCGTGCCCGAGGTTCCCCTTGACCGAGCCGATCGCGCACGGCTCGGCGCGCTCGACGGCGTGCACTTCGCCGAGCGCGGTGCACTCGATGATGTCGCCGAGCACCGTCCCGGTGCCGTGCGCCTCGACGAACCGCACCTGGTCGGGGGTGACCCCGGCCCTGCGGTACGCGGCGGCCATCACCTCCTGCTGGGACCAACGGCTGGGCGCGGTCACCCCGTTGGAGCGGCCGTCCTGGTTGACGG
The DNA here is from genome assembly GCF_054788135.1 of Streptomyces sp. O3. Taxonomy (NCBI): domain Bacteria; kingdom Bacillati; phylum Actinomycetota; class Actinomycetes; order Kitasatosporales; family Streptomycetaceae; genus Streptomyces; species Streptomyces sp. O3. The sequence continues at coordinate 19,583 of NZ_JBTVYK010000012.1, read as the reverse complement.
CGGTGCCCTCGATCACGGCGTAGACGCGCTGCCCGTCGGCGAGCGCGTCCTCCAGTCGGCGCAGCACCGCCACGCCGACGCCGTCGCTGCGCACGATGCCGTCGGCCTCCACGCTGAACGGCTTGCACCGCCCGTCCGGCGCGGCGAGCCCCATCTGCTCGTAGACCCGCGCGATCGCCGAGTTGAGCACCAGGTTCGCGCCCGCCGCCAGCGCTGTGCCGCACTCGCCGGACAGCAGCGAGTTGACCGCCAGATGCACCGCCACCAGCGACGACGAGCAGGCGGTGTCCACCACCAGGCTCGGGCCCTTGAGGTTGAGGTGGTACGAGATCCGGTTGGCGGCCATGCCGGTGCCGCTGCCGGAGCCCAGCTGCGGGGTGATCCGGGCCTGCCCGCCGCCGCCCAGGTGCAGCTGCGCCCACTCGGTGCACATGGTGCCCACGAACACCCCGGTGTCGCTGCCCGCGAAGGCGCCGGGCGCGCGCCCGGAGTCCTCCAGGGCGCGCCACGCGCTCTGCAGCAGCAGCCGCTGCTGCGGGTCCATGGCGCCCGCGTCGCGCGGCGACACGGCGAAGAAGGCGTGGTCGAAGACGTCGGCGTGGGAGAGGAAGCCGCCCTGCACCCGGCCGTCGAAGTCCGGTTCGCGGCGGCGCTGCTCGGGCAGCGGGCCGATCGCGTCGCCGCCCCGCATCAGCAGGTCCCAGTAGGCCTCGACGCCGTCCGCCGACGCGAACGCGCAGTCGAGGCCGACGATCGCGACGCCGGTCACGGACGCTCCACCCCACCGCGGTCAGTGGGCGATGCGTCCGGCTGGCATGGTGCGGCGAGTGGCATCGGATCTCTCCTTGCGTGTCCTGCGTGCGGGAGCGCGGGTCGGGTCAGTACGGGAGCGCGGTGTTGTACAGGTCGAAGCCGTAACCGCCGCCGAAGCGGGCCAGCACCTCCTGGTGCACCCGAGCCGTGCACTGCTCGGGAAGCTCGACGTCCCGGATGCCGAGTCGGCCCGCGACCCGGTGCAGCGCGGCCGCCGCCCATGCCGGGTCGGCGACGAACGGGTCGCTGAGGGCGTCGCTGTGCCGCCACACGCCGAGTACGGCGGCCCCGGCGAGCACCAGGACGTACCGGTCGGTGAGCGCGAACCACGCCGGGTTCACGGCGCCATCCCGCCCGAGCGGCTCCAGGGCGAGCACACGGGACCGCAGGTCGCGCAGCTCGTCGACGAGCCGCTGGGACAGGGTGCGCAGCGTGGTCTCGACGGGGCCGCCGCCGGGCAGTGACGCGGCGGTGTCCAGCAGCGACGCGCTGAGGCTGTCGCGCCCTCCGGCGAGGGCGAGCCGGTCGTACGCGAACGCGGGCAGCGGCGCACCGGGCGTGAACAGCGCCGCGGGCGCCGCGTCGTCCCGGAACCACGACGACCGGGCGAGGCCCCTGAGCTGCGGGATGATCGTGGACTGGCAGGCGACGGTGCCCGCGTGGCCGAGGCTGATCATCGGCACGTCCCTGAGGTGCTTCTGGAACGCGCCGACCGTGCCCTCGCGGGTGTAGATCTGTGAGCCGAGCACGGTGGCGAGGTCGTACAGGGTGTCCCGCAGGACCTTCGGCAGCAGCGACTTGACCGCCGCCGAGTACAGGCTGGTCTCGGCGGGCCGCAGCTGGAGCGCCCGCGTGGCGACCACCGACAGGCTGTCGTACAGGAGCAGGTTGACGAACGCGCCGGTGAGCGTGTTCGCGGTGCTCTTCGGGTCGACGGCGCCGCCCGTGGCGCCCGGTCCCAGTTCGCGGTCCACGAGCACCGCGGTGCGCAGCCCGCTGTCGACGCCCGCGACCACCAGGGACGCCATCAGGGTGCGGCTGACCTGGAAGGAGAGCAGCGAGGTGGCGACGCCGCTGCCGAGCGGGCCGAGCAGCGCGTCGGCGGGCACCGGGCAGTCGTCGAAGCGCGCCCCGTCGCAGTAGTAGCCGCGCACGCCGAGCAGGGCGGCGCGCGGGCGGCGGGTGACCTGGTAGCGGTCGGGCGGCAGCCGCTCGGGGTCGAGCAGCAGCGCGGAGAGGCCGTCGCTGCCGCGGCTGGCGGAGGTGCGGCAGATCATGACGAGCGCCTCGGCCCGGTGCAGATTGTTGATCACGGGTTTGGACCCGGTGACCGTGAGGCCGTCGCCGCGCGGTGTGGCCCGCACCTGGCTGCGTACGTAGTCGTTGGTGTGCGCGGTCTCGTGCTGGGCGATGGCGGCCTTCGCGCCGTTCAGGAGCCGCTGGGCGAGCCAGCGCCGCTGCCGTTCGTCGCCGCGCAGCCACACGTCGGACGCCGCCATGAACGTCGACATGCCGTAGCCCATGCCGAGGCCGACGTCACGGCGGAAGACCGCCCGCATCACGCGCAGCAGGGACTCGGCCGAGTCGAAGCGGCCGCCGAGGCCGGTCGGGACGAACTCCTCGTTCAGGCCGAAGGAGTCCAGCACCTCCTCGGCCTCCTGGCAGGCGACGCCCGCCCGGTCGGCGGCCAGCAGCCTGCCGTGGCCCGCCGGGTTGGCGGGGTCGGCCGGGTCGCCCAGGAGCCGCTCCAGGCGGTCGATCCGCGCCGTGGCCGGGGCGCCGGGCGGCGGCGCGCCCAGACCGCGCACGGTGTACGTGCCCGGCGCGGCGTACGTGCCCGGCTCGGCGTGCGTACCCGGCGCGGCGTGCGTACCCGGCGCGGCCGCGGCCCGGACGACCGGCCCGCTCACTGCCGGACGTCCCGGCCGTCGGGGGCGCCCGCGCCCAGGAGTTCGTCGCCGAGCCTGGCCTGCTGCGGCCGGACCAGGGCGCGCACCGCGGGGTCGAGCACCTCGTACAGACTGGACAGCTCGCCGCCGAGGAACAGCTTGCGCATCAGGGTGCGCTGGATCTTGCCGCTGGTGGTGCGGCGCAGGGTGCCGGGGCGTACCAGCACCACATTGCCCGCCGGTACCTCGAACTCCTGGCCGATGAGGGACTGGATACGGCGGGCCAGCGAGCGCAGCCGCTCCCAGTCGGCGTGCGGGGCCCGCACCTCGTGCACCAGGACGAGCTGTTCGCGCTCCGCGTGCACGGTGAACACGGCGCCGTGCACCGAGCCGAGCGCGCTGGACACCTCGCGCACCGCCCACTCGACGTCCTGCGGGTAGAGGTTGCGGCCGTTGAGGATGATCACCTCTTTGAGCCGCCCGGTGACGTACAACTCGCCGTCGAGCAGCGCGCCGAGGTCGCCGGTGCGCAGGAAACGCCCTTTGCCGTCCGCGAGTTGGGCTTGGAAGGTGCGGGCGGACGCGTCGGTCTGCCGCCAGTAGCCGCGGGCGACGCTGGGGCCGCTCAGCCAGATCTCGCCGACCTGCCCCGGCGGCAGCTCGCGCCGCCGCTCGTCCACGATCCGCACGTCGTACGTCCCCGCGTCCCCGCTGCTGACCAGGTGACGCACCGGCCCGCCCGCCACCGGCGGCCGCAACTCGCCCTGTTCGAGGCCCGCGGCGTCCACCGTGCGGCGGCCGTGCGGCCTGCCGGGGTCGCCGCCGCTGACGCACAGCGTCGCCTCGGCGAGCCCGTACGCGGGCGACACGGCCGCCCGGCGCAGCCCGGCGGGCGCGAACCGCTCGGCGAACGCGTCCAGGGTGTCCTGCCGGATCGGCTCGGCCCCGGCGAGCGCGACGCGCCAGCGCGACAGGTCGAGCGAGGCGATCTGCTCGTCGGTGACGCGCCGGACGCACAGGTCATAGCAGAAATTGGGCCCGCAGCTGATGGTCGCGTCGTGTTCGTCGATGGCCCGCAGCCAGCGGACCGGCCGCTTGACGAAGGAACGCGCGGGCAGCTGCACGGCCGTCGCGCCCAGCCACAGCGGGTGCAGCAACTGCGCGATCAGACCGAGGTCGTGGTAGTGCGGCAGCCAGCTCGCGAACCGGTCATCGGGCGTGGACGCCAGCACCCGCCGCACATGCTCCTGGTTGTCGAGCAGGTTGGCGTGACTGACCATCACACCGCGCGGCTGCGAGGTGGAGCCCGAGGTGTACTGCAGGAACGCCAGGTCGTCCGGGGCGATCTCCGGCATGCTCCACTGGTCCGGGTCGACGCCCTCGTCGACGTCGGTGGCCATGCACACGGCCTCACCGCGCCCGCTCATGGCCAGCCACAGCGACACCTCGGGCGCGTTGGCCGAGTCGGTGAGGACCAGGCGCGCGCCGGTGTCCCGGATGATCCCGGTCACCCGCCGCATGCGCTCCTGGCGGTCCTTGGGCAGCGGGGCGGGCACCGCGACGGCCCCCGCGTACATACAGCCGACGAACCCCTTCAGGAAGTCCTGCCCGGACGGGTAGAGCAGCAGCACCGGTTCGCCTCGCGCGCCCCGCTCGGCCAGCCGCACGGCGACGGTGCGCGCCGCGGCGTCCAGCTCCGCGTAACTGAGCCTGCGCGCCGCCGCGTTCGGATCATCCGGCAGGAAGACGTGCGCGTCCGCCTCCGGCCGGGCGTGCGCCCGCTCGACGACGCACTCCGTGAACGTGGCGAATGAACTGGTCACCATCGGCCCCCTCGTGGACGCACTCGGGACGGCACCGGGCACGATCCGGCGCCACGGTGTCAACGGGACGCATCCTGTGATTCCCGGCTAAAGAGAGCCTTGCGGGAGGTCAGACGGATAAAAGCCGCCGCCCGCCGCCCGCCGACTGTGGTCGGCGGGCAGCGGGCAGCGGGCAGCGGGGCACTGCGCGCGTGGGGGAGAGGGGGCTCGGGGGAGGGGCAGCGGTCAGCAGATGCCGTTCGTGTGCGGCATCTGCTCGGGGACGTCGGTGCGGATGTCCCAGTGCTCGACGACCTTCCCGCCCGCGAGGCGGAAAAGGTCGCCGAACGCGTGCGGCGCGCCGCTCAACGTGCCCTCGGACAGGGCGAACACGAAGTTCCCCTCGGCGACGAGATGATGCAGCTTCAGATACTTCGCCCCGGCGAGCGTCTCGCGCAGGCTCGCCACTCCGTCGGCGACCGCGGGCGCGTGCCGGATCAGCTCGCCGCCGTCGAAGAACCCGTCGAGCGCCGTCAGGTCGCCGCCGACGAAGACGTCCTCGACGAGACGGCGGACCGCGTCCTTGTTCGCGGCCGTACGCGCGTGGTCGACGACCTCCGCCGCGCCGTCCCCCATGTCGTGCCCGGCCGCGCTGGGCCCGGTCTCCGGCGCCACCGCCTCCCAGTGCTCGGCGATCCTGCCGTCGGCGGCGCGGTACAGGTTGAACAGCATCAGCGGCACCGGGGCGAGCCCGGTGACCCGCGCGTGCAGCAACACCATGTCGCCCTCGCCGATCGAGCGCAGCAGGTCATAGCGGGCGCCCGCGCCCTTGGCCTGCTCGGTGAGCTGTCGCAGACCGTCCCTGCCGTCCGCGCACAGCGGGCTGTGCTGGATGAACGTCGGCGCGTAGTACGTGTCGAGGGCGCCGTCGGTGTCGTCGCCTCCGGTCAGCGCCAGTACTCCCTGGGTGATGAGGCTCTTGGTGTCCATCGGATCTCCAAGTCGGGCTCACAGTCGGGGGCTCACAGTCGGGACCCACAGTCGGGACCCACAGTCGGGACTCACATAGGGACGCGCGGGGCTTACGCGTTCGTGGTGACCGGCAGCGACTCCAGCGCACGCGAGAGCAGACTCGGCTTGTACTCCAGCCGCTCACCGGTCAGCGCCAGCTTCGGCGCCCGCCGGAACAGCGCCCCCAGCGCGACCTTGCCCTGCGTACGGGCCAGCGGCGCGCCGAAGCACACATGCATCCCCGAGGCGAAGCTGAGATGCCGGTTGTCGGCGCGCCCGAGGTCGAGCGTGTCCGGGTCCGCGAACGCCTCGGGGTCCCGGTTCGCCGCACCCCGTACGATGATCACCTGGTCGCCCGCGCCCACCACATTCCCCTCGCCCAGGTCCACGTCCTCGAACGCGACACGGATCGAGAGGTGCGACGGCGAGTCGTACCGCAGGAGTTCCTCGACGGCCGGTCCGGCCAGGTCGGGCTCGGCGCGGAACCGGGCGAGCTGGTCCGGGTGGCGCAGCAGGGCGAGCGCGCCGTTGCCGATCAGGTTCGTGGTCGTGCCGTGACCGGCGATGAACAGCAGGATGCAGGTGCCGAGCAGCTCCTGCTCGCTGATGTGCCCCGCGTCCTGCTCGGCCGTCAGACGGCTCAGCACGTCCTCACCGGGATCCCGGCGGCGCTCGGCCGCCAGCGCGCGGAAGTAGTCGTTGAGCCCGGCCAGCGCCTCGTCCCTGCCCCGGTGGTCCGACTTCGACACGGTGAACGAGGGGCTCACGCCCGCCAGATAGTCCTGCGCCCACTTCTCGATCATCCGGTGGTCTGGCTCAGGCACCCCGAGCAGATGACAGATCACCCCGAACGGCAGGGCGTGCGCGACGGACGCGATCAGGTCGAACTCCGGGCCTTCCCGCAGCGCTTCGTCGATGAGCTGCTCGGTACGGCGCTCGATGTAGCCGTTGGCGCTGCGCATCACGCGCGGCCCGAACGTGTCGCGCAGGGCGCGACGCATCCGGGTGTGGTCCGGCGGGTTCATGAAGATGAGCATGTGACGCTGATCGGCGAACCCGCCGGGCAGCGCCGCCCCGTCAGAGGAATCACCGGAATCACCGCCCGAAGCGGGCGTCGGATATCCGAACCGCTCGTCCCGCATCACGCGATCGCATTCCCGGTGCCGGGTGAGCACCCAGAAGCCCGCCGGGCTACGGAAAACGGGCGCGGACTCGCGCAGCCGCCGGTAATGGGGATAGGGGTCCTGCCGGAACCCCGGCGCGTCAGGATCGAAGCCGAGCATGTTCCCGGCACCGCCCCGCATCGTCGTCGTGCCGCTCACATGCCCTCCGCTCGCCCGGTCCTGCCCCGTCACCTGTCCTCTTGGTCGGTGCACCACACGGAACCACAGCCACCCAGCGCCGTGAAGTGACAACTTTCTGTCATCGCCCTCGGTTTCGGGGTGCGCCGCCTGCGGACACTGGGCAGGTGCCGCCTACGCGGGCAGGGGCCAGCTCGGGCCGTCGGGGGCGTCGAGCCATACGCGTTGTGCCGTGCCGCTGATGGTGACGCCGTAGCGGTCGGGGGCGGGCTCGTCCCTGTCGCGGAAGACGGCGTACGCCCCTTCGAGATGTGTCCAGAGGCGGCGGGCGCCGGCCTCGGTTACGGCGCCGCTCGCGTCAAGGCTGGCGATGGAGCCGTCGGGGGACCAGACGCGTACGCCGCGGGGGGCGTTGTCGTCGTGGAGGTCGTACTGCCATACGAGACCGGGCTCGATGATGCCGACGAGGAACCGGAAGGCGTTGTTGAAGACCATCGCGGCGGGCAAGGCGGTGGGGCGCCCTAGTCTGCCGTCGAGTTGGGCGAGGTCGCCCTTGGGGGTGCTGGTCTGCTGGTTGTGGCGAAGGGGCATGAACGCGGCGGTGCCGATGAACCGGCCTTCGGCCGTGTGGGGGCCGGTGCGGCGGATACGGGCGAGGCCGAGGCCGAGCGGGGCCAGGATGAGGCCGTCGGCGGCGAGTTGGTCGAGCCATGCCGGTGGTACGGATGAGACGCTGCAGGTCGCCAGGATGCGCCCGTACGGGGCCGTGGGGGCGTGGCCGTGTGCGCCGTCGCCGGTGACGACGCGTGGCCGGTATCCGGCCTGGGCGAGGCGTCCGCGGGCGGGCTCGGTGAGCTCGTCCGTGAGGTCGACGGTCGTCACGCGCTGCTCGCCGAGGCGGTGCGCGAGCAGGGCCGAGTTGTAGCCGGTGCCTGTGCCGATTTCGAGCACGGTGGTGTCGTCGTCGGTGATGTCGAGGGCTTCGAGCATCTCGGCCATGAGCGAGGGCACGGTGCTGGACGAGGTCGGAGCGCCGTCGGTGCGTTGTGTGATCAGGGTTCGGTCGGCGTAGACGCCGCCGAGCCATTCCTCGAGGGTGCCGGGATCGTCGCCGCTGACGCGACGCCCGCCGTTGTCGTAGTAGGCGGGTACGAAGACGTGGCGGGGGACGTGCTCGAACGCGTCGCGCCATGCGGGGTCGACGAGGTCGCCGGAGTCGCTGAGGGCTTGGGCGAGTTTGGCGCGCAGCGCGGCGGCCTGCTCGTCGAGCCCGGAGCCGGAGCTGGAGCCGGGGTCTGGGTCGGTGCTCACGTGGTGGTGCCTTTCTCGAACAGGTCGGCGAGTGCGTGGGTGATGGCTTCGCGGGTGCGCTCGATCCATGCCCATTGGCCGTTGGCGTTCACGTCGATCAGGTGGTGTGTTCCCTTGCTGTCGACGATCAGATCGAGAGCGGCGAAGACGAGGCTGAGGCGGTCGAGCAGTACGCGTATGCCGTCGGCCACGGAGGTGGGTAGTTCGACGGGGCCGTAGGTGAGGCTGCCGGAATCGCGCCGCCAGTCGAGGCGGGCAGGCCCGTCTGGCGCGTAGACGGCGACGGGGAACAGTCGGCCGTCGACGGCGGTTACGCGGACCTCGTATGCCTTGTCGGTGATCTCCCGTTGGAACAGGTGAGCGGTTAGGGCGATACGGGGGTCGCTCCACTGCTCGCGCGGGACACGGCGGGTGTAGAGCTGTCCGCGTTGGCCGCCCTCGGTGTGCACGATGCTGCCGAGGACCTTCGTCACGATGCGCCCGCCGCATCGTTCGGCGAACGGGAGGACGTCGTCAGGGTTGTTGGTGATCAGGGTCTCGGGCACGTGCAGGCCGGCCTCGATGGCGGCGGCGAGCTCGCGAGGTTTGGTGCAGTCCGCGTTGCGCTCGGGCCGGTTGACCCATAAGACGTCGGGCAGTGAGCCGAGCACACCGGAGACGGCGCGTTTTGCCTGCGAGGCGGCGAACTCCTGCTCGGGGCCGCTCATGCTGTCGGGGAAGGCGAAGCGAGTGGGCTTGCGCCACCACACCGAGCGCAGCTCGGAAAGGTCGATTCCGCGGGTGGGGTCGTGCATCTGTCCGCCCCATAGTCCGTCGGGGCGCAGCTCGGCGGACAGGGTCGAGGTGGTCGGGAAGTCGGCGAGGTCGGTGCGCCAGAAGGGCACACCGCGGCTGTTGAGCTCGCGGAGGACGTAGTCGGCGGTCGGGTCGAGGGCGTAGGTCACGACGAGCACGCGCGGCGCCGCAGCGCCGCGCGTGCTCTGCCCATGGGCGTGTGCCATCAGTCGTCGCCCTCGTCCGCGTGCTGCTCGATCGGGTTGCTACTGCCCGACCCGGCGCTGCATGTGGGCGTCGTGGATGCGGCGGTGCCCTGCCATACCGGCCGGGTGGCGAGGGGGCCGTGGGGTCCGCTCGCGGTGGTGTTGTTCTGGGGCGGAGTGCCTCTGGTGAGTACGGACATGGTGCGACCTCCGTGTGTCAGTCGTCGTTCTGGTCCGTGTCGATGGCGATCGCGTCCTTGCCGTCCGACTCGGTGTTGCATGAGGTGCCCTGGTCCATGGCCGGGGAGTCGAGGACGGTCCGGCCGTCGGCGAGGGAGAGCTGTGAGACCGGGTCGACGGTGACCGCGGGGCGTCGGCCGGGGGTGACGGGAGTGGTCAGCGCGTCGAGGCCGAACGGCCGGGTAGCGAGCGGGCCGACGGGCTCGGTGCGGATCGCGTGAGACAGGGTCGGAACGCGTTCAGTGAGTTCAGACATGCCGTGTATTCCCCTTCGCTTGGTCTTGCAGTTCGGTTGGCGTGCGGTGGTGCACCGCCCCGGACAACGACGAGTGAACGAATCGAGTAGTCCGGAGCGGGTCTGTGTCGTCACCGGGCGGCGGCGAGCGCGAGATCGGGGCCGCAGTCGATGCCGCAGGTTGCCAGGGCGGCGGCGGTGCGGTGCTCCCTCTGGAGACGGCGCACCTGCTCGGCGGTGCGGTGCTACGACCGTGGAGGCGTTCTCTGTTGGGCGCGGAACGCTGCTTCGTACTCGGCGTGCGGTCCGAGCCCGACCGCGGCGCGGCGGGCGTCGAGACGGTCGGGGTCGGCGATGTCCCATAGACGCATACCGTGGCCGTCGCCGGTATCGAGGTACTGCGTGCCGAACAATTGCGGTTCTCGCTGGTGCATGAGGCACCGGTCGGTGAGGTACGCGAGTTGCCAGGCGGGTGCCTCGCCGTGGTCGACGGCATCGCGGAGCAGGTTCAAGGCGCGTAGCTGAAAGTCGAGTTCGGCGTGTTGGGCGATGAGCCATGCCGCAGTTGTGGCTTGCTCGCCGACGAGGGAGAGGCCGGGCCAACCGTAGGCGTCGAGGATGCGGGCAAGGGCGGCGGTGTTGTCGGCGTCCACAGTGCGCATCAGGTCGCTGTCAGGGGTGAGGCTCGGCCCGTTCTCGCGTACACCGCGGGCGTGTTGGTCGGTGGCCATGCGGCGCAGCAGCTCGTCGGCGACGGCGGGAAGCTGTGGCGGTGTGGGGGCGGACATGGTTCTGTCTCCCTTCTGTCCGTGGGGTGTGCGGTCACTGCATGGCGAAGGTGATCGGCCTTGCATCCGTCCCCGTCTCAGGTTCGATCACGTACTCGCGGAATCGGTAGGCGGCGCACGTCACTTGGACTCTCCGTGCAGAGAGTCGAGGTGCCGCTTGATCTCCTCCTGTAACGCGTCGACCTGTTGCTCCATCTGATCGCCCGTCGGTGGGGATCCGGCATCCTGCTGCTCTGGTGATTGCTGCTGCTCCGCAGTCATCAGGGGCCTCCGTGTCATAGGCGACGCTGACTCAATGCCGCTACGGCGTAGCCAAGTCACCACGCACAGCGACTGGCTCTCAGAGTGCCTGCCGGGTCCTTGCCGTGCAAGACTTCATAGCGGTGCTTCGCTCTCAATTCGTCGAGTTGCTGACTTGTATTGCGTGGCGGGTACTTGGGTGCTTTCATCGCGAGTGATGGAAGTCCGTCATACTGGGCGCTGTTGAAGGGGTGGAGGATGGCAGAGGGGCCTACTGGATCAACCGTCCCGCGTCGTCAGCTCGGGCGGAACTTGCGTGACTTACGCAACCGGGCACGTCTGACGGTTCGCGCTGCGGCGAAGAAACTGGAGTGGTCCGAGGCGAAGATGTGGCGCATCGAGACGGGCCAGACCCCGTTGCGCAGCCTCGATGTCCAAGCGATGTGCATGGTCTACGGAGCGCCCGCTGACCTGACCGAGGCGCTCATGGGCCTTGCCAAAGAGACCAAGTCGCGTGGCTGGTGGCATGCCTACGGAGACGTGATCCCGGGAGGGTTCGACGTGTACGTCGGCCTCGAGGAGGCCGCAGCGAGTCTGTCCTCATACGAGAGCGACATCGTCCCAGGGCTTCTTCAGACGGAAGGCTACGCGCGCGAAGTCACCCGGACTCACATCCGAGGGATTGACGACGAGGACCTCGACGGACGGGTACGCCTTCGGATTGAGCGGCAGTCGCTGCTCACGCGCGCCACAGATCCGCCGACCTTGCGCGTGGCACTGAGCGAAGCGGTGCTACGGCGCCCCATCGGCAGCCGTGACGTGATGGCAGCGCAGCTTGCGCACCTCGTCTACGTCTCCGAGCTTCCGAACATCGCGATCCGCGTCGTGCCCTTCGCCGCTGGTATGCACTCCGGTGTCGTTACCGGACCGTTCGTCATCCTGCGCTTCCCGGTCAACGGCGACGGGAGTGAAACGGAACCGCCTACGGTCTACGCAGACGGTTACACAGGGGGGCTGTACCTTGACAAACCGTGGGAAGTAGAGCAGTACGACGCGGCATTTCAAGGAATCTGGGAAACATCGCTCGATGAGCAGGCGTCGCGACTCCTGCTCTCCGAAGTGGCAAGCAGGGAGCCATGAACAAGGTTGATCTACAGAATGCGCACTGGTTCAAGTCGAGCTACAGCAACGGTAACGGCAACTGCGTCGAGGTCGCGAACCTCGGTACCGCGGTTGCCGTGCGTGACAGCAAGCAGCAGAGTGCCGGACCGGTCCTGACCAACACTGTCGAAGGGTGGCAGGCATTCATCGTGAGTGTGGTCGACGGCGAGTTCGGCGAACGGTAGGCGCTGTCTGCGGCTATCCGCACCTACGACCAAGGCGCCCCCGTCCCGGACAGCTTCCGGTCCAACGGGGGCGCTCTTGCTGGCTGAGCCGGTTGAGCATGCGCAAAGCGCCCCCTGTATGACCCTCGCAGGAGCCCTGCTCCCCCTACCTCTCCGGCCCGTGCGCGTACGACCGGAACGGGCCGGAAATTCCTGCATGACAAGTTATTGCCATAGCCGGACGGGTGGGGCGTGACAAGCGGCTAGCTACGCTTTCGGCTATGACAAGTGTGGGGCAATCCGCCGCAATAGAAGGCGACTTGACTCTCCGGGAGAGGGTGTACGACGCGGTGCTCGTGCTGTGCCGCGAGCGCTCCTATGAAGAGATCGGCCTGGGGGACATCGCGGAGCGCGCGGGTGTGGACGAGGCGGCGGTCCACGAGGTCTGGCCCGCCAAGAACCTCGTGGTCATGGAGTCGCTGCTGCACGCCGTCGCCCCGCACATGAGGTTCCCGCGCACCGGCGGTATCAGAGCCGATCTGGAAGCCCAACTCGCCGCGGTGACCCGGCTGTTCGCCGATCCGGGGATCGGGCCGCACCTGGCCGCGGTGATCGCCGACATACACGCCGACCCGCGGCTCGCGGACGCGTTCCTGCGCCAGGTGTACACACCCAACCGGGCCGTGGCCCGCGCGCGGTTCGAACTCGCCCAGGAGCAGGGCCAGGTGCGCCTGGACATCGACCTGGACACGGCCGTCGACCTGGTCTTCGGGCCGATCTGGTTCCGGCTGCTGCTCGGCACCGGACCGCTCACGCCCCAACTGGCCGCCTCCATAGCCGATCACGCGCTCACCGGCCTGGGCGTCGGGGCCGCCGGACATCACAGGGAGGTCGAGCAGGCGTGAGCACCACCGACGACAGGCCGCGCGCCGGGGCCCCCGCGCCACGCGGCGAACGGGTCGCCGACTACGTCGACGGCCGCTTCGGGACCTACCGGGCCAGGGTCCTGGTCCGCAAGGCGTTCCCCGAACACTGGTCGTTCATGTTCGGCGAGATGGCGCTGTACAGCTTCGTCATCCTGATCCTGACCGGCATCTATCTGACGCTGTTCTTCAAGCCGTCCATGACCGAGGTCATCTACGACGGCGCGTATGTGCCGCTCCAGGGCGTCACGATGTCCGAGGCGTACGCCTCGACCGTGGACATCAGCTTCGACGTGCGCGGCGGCCTGTTCATCCGCCAGGTGCACCACTGGGCGGCCCTCACCATGGTGGCCGCGGTCTGTCTGCACACCCTGCGGCACTTCTTCACCGGCTCGTTCCGCAAGCCGCGCGAGATCAACTGGGTGATCGGCTTCGTGCTGCTGGTCCTCGTCATCCTCGAAGGGTTCGCCGGGTACTCGCTGCCGGACGACCTGCTCTCGGGCACCGGCCTGCGCATCGTCCAGGGCGTCACCCTCGCCATCCCCGTGGTCGGCACCTATCTGCACTTCTTCATCTTCGGCGGCGAGTACCCCGGCGACGATGTGATCTCCCGCCTGTACAGCGTCCATATCCTGCTGATTCCGGGCATCATGCTGGGCCTGATCGTGCTGCACGTCCTGTACGTCGGCATCCACAAGCACACCCAGTTCCGCGGACCGGGCCGCACCGAGAAGAACGTCATCGGCCAGCCCCTCGTCCCCGTGTACGTGGCCAAGGCGGGCGGCTTCTTCTTCGCCGTCTTCGGCGTCCTCGCCCTGATAGCGGGCCTCGTCACCATCAACCCGGTGTGGAAGTACGGGCCCTACCGACCCGACCATATCTCTCAAGGCTCCCAGCCCGACTGGTACATGGGCTTCCTGGAAGGCGCGCTGCGCGCCATGCCCGCCTGGGAGTTCAGCGTCGTGGGCTACACCGTCAACATGGGCGTGCTGCTGCCCGCTGTCGTCCTGCCAGGACTGATGGCCCTGGTCATCGCCGGATGGCCGTTCCTGGAGGCATGGGTCAGCGGCGACAGACGCGAACACCATCTGCTGGACCGGCCGCGCGAACACCCCACGCGCACCGCGTTCGGCTGTGCCTTCATCGCCTTCTACCTGGTGCTGTTCTTCGGCGGCGCCAACGACATCCTCTCCGAGAAGTTCCACCTGAACCTGAACAGCTTCACCTGGGCGGTGCGCATCGGCCTCTTCGTCGCCCCGGTGATCACCTACGTCGTCACCAAGCGCATCTGTCTCGCCCTGCAACTACGCGACCGCGAGAAACTGTTGCACGGCCGCGAGACCGGCAAGATCATGCGACTGCCGCACGGCGAGTTCGTCGAGGTGCACGAACGGCTCGACCGCGAGCGCGAGTACTCCCTGCTGTCCCGCGAGGTCCTCAAGCCGCTCCCGGCCCCCGAACCGGACAGCGACGACGTACCCAACCCCAGGCTGCGCCGCGACAAGCTACGCCACCGGCTGAGCCGTTGGATGTACGGCGCCCAGGTCCCGACCCCCACCCCCGAGCAGTACGAACAGGCCCTGGAACACCTCGAACCGGGCGACCACACTCCCGCCGCCCTGAACGGCCACGACCCGACGGCCGAACACGCGAAGGTCGGCCCGCCACGCACCGGCGACTCCGCCCAGGACCCCGACACCCCGGCCCGCCACTGACCCCCAGGGCCGACCGCGACCGGCCGGGACCGCGACCGGCCGGGACCGCGACCGCCGGTGCCACAACCACCGGGCCGAGCACACCACTTCGCGGCCTCTGGGTGTTTTACCGCGGTAAAACACTCAGAGGCCGCGTTCGTTCACACCCGAGAGCGCGTCAGCGGCACCCCAGCACCGCGTGGAACCGGTCGACCACCCGGTCCACCAACGCGCCCGCCGCGCCCGTATACCCGGCAGGGTCGGTCAGCGCGTCCAGGTCCGCCCGCGAGAAGCGGTCCGCGATGTCCGGGACACGGGCGAGGACTTCGGCGAGCGGCAGGCCCTGCGCCGCGGCCCGCTGCGAGGCCTCGGTGACCGTCGCCTTCGCCGCGGCCTTCCCGAGCACCGGCGCGAGCCGCGCCGCGAGCCGTTCCGCGACGATCAGCGCACCGGTCGCGCCCAAGTTGGCGCGCATCCGCCCGGCGTGTGCGGACAGACCCCCCGCCAGCTCGGCCGCCGTGTGCGCGGCCCCGCCGACCAGCCGCAGCGCCTCGCGCAGCGGCTGCCACTCGGCGTGCCAGGCCCCGGCCGGACGCTCGTCGTCGGCGAGCGCCTGCTGCGCCACCGACGCGGCGAGCAGCGGCACCTGGGCCGCGGCCGAACGGATCAGCGTCGCCAGAACGGGGTTCACCTTCTGCGGCATCGCCGACGACACCCCGCGCCCCGGCGCGGTGGGCTCCGCGACCTCCGCGACCTCGGTACGGGACAGGGACTGCACATCCACGGCGATCTTGCCCAGCGCGCCCGAGACCTGGGTGAGCACGGCCGCCAGGTCGCTGAGCGGGGTGCGCACCGTGTGCCAGGGCGCCGTCGGCACGGCGAGGTCCAGCTCATCGGCGTACGCGCGGAACAGCTCGTCCACATACACGGACGGGTCGGCGGCACTCGACTCGGGGGCGTCGATCCGCGCGTACTCCAGATACCCGGCGAGCGTCCCGGCCGCGCCGCCCAGCTCCACGGGCAGCCCCGTCAGGATGAGCGTCGCGACCCGCTGATGGGCGTCGAGCACCCCCTGCAGCCAGGTGGCGGCCTTCAGCCCGAAGGTGGTCGGCACCGCGTGCTGGGTCAGGGTGCGGCCCGCCATCGGCGTGTCCCGGTGCTCCCGCGCCAGCCGCGCGAGCGAGACCGCGGTGCGCTCCAGGGCCTCCAGCACGAAGCCCAGCGCCTGCCTGGCCACCAGCATGGTGGCGGTGTCCAGGACATCCTGGCTGGTGGAGCCCCGGTGCACGTAGTGCGCGGCCTCGGCGTCCTGGAAGGCGACCGCGGCGGTCAGCGCCGAGACGACCGCGACCACCGGGTTCGCCGCGCCGCGCGCAGCCTCGGCCAGGGCGCGCACGTCGAAGTTCTCGGCCTGGCCCACTTCCGTGATCAGCTCGGCCGCCGCCCGCGGCACCAGACCCATCCGGGCCTGTGCCCGCGCCAGGGCCGTCTCCGCGTCCAGCATCGCCTGCAACCAGGCCCGGTCGCCGACCAGCGGCTCGACGGGGGTGCCCGCCCGCACCGGGGACAGCAGCCCGGCGTCCGGCTCGACGTACGGCTCGACATACGGCGGCGTGGCGGGCACGGCTGGGGACGGCTCGGCCAATGCCGAGGCGCTGGTACTGGCACTGGTACTGGTACTGGCGGTGGCGCTAGCGCTGATGCTCGTGCTCGTACTGGTGGTCATTGAGCGGGCTCCGATTCGGTGACGGCGGGCAGCGGTGCGGCGGGCCGCGCGACGGACGGTACGAGGGGCGGCCGCGCGGCGGAAGACGCACCGGGCGGTACGGCGGGCGGCACGCTGTACGGCGGCGGCACCGGCGGCACCGGCGCCAGCGGCGTCGGCGCCCGCAGCGCCCGCCAGATCACGCCCAGCACGGAACTGACCACGGCCGAACCGGCCAGGACAGGACGACGGCGACGACTGAGGGGAGGACGACCAGCCATCATGTCGCCTCCGTCCCGGCGGGCGCGCCCGGCAGCGTGAACGCCGGACCGTGCGCCAGGGCGAGCACCGCCCGCGCGATGGCATCCGAGTCGGTCAGCGTCACCGAGTTGACGCCGGGCCGGATCCCGGCCGCGGTGACCCAGTGCACGGACTCGGTCGGCACCCCGTACGCGAACCGCCGCGGGTGCGACGCCCCCGTCGCGTCCAGCAGCCGGTACGGCCGCTCGGTCACCGCGAGCCCCCCGGTCTCGTACGCCTGCGCCCCCGGCCCGTGCACCAGATGCAGCCTGCACTGCCCGGTGGTCCTGAGATGGCGCAGCAGCGGATCGGCGGTGCGCCGCAGATCGATGTCCGGCAGCCGGGCCTCGATCAGCGCGGACGCGCGCACCTCGGAACCGGGCACCCGCGGCGAGGACGCAACGAACTCCCGTTTCTCCACATCGAGTTCGACCTGAAGATCCGGGCCGACGATATGCAGCACCCCGGCCTCGATGAGCGCGATCGCCTCCTGCACACGGGAGACTGGCGGCCCGATCGACAGATACGCGTTCAGCGGCGTGTACCAGCGGTCCAGGTGGTCCCGGTGCGACTCGGCGGTCAGACCGCCGTGGTCGACGAGCAGCCGGATCTCGTTACGCAGATCGCGCAGCGCGTCCAGGGCCGACTTCAACGGCCCGGACACATTGCCCTCCAGGGCGTCCGACACATCCTGCCGCAGCCGCGCCACCAGCCAGTCGCGCCAGGCGGCCGGGCCCTCGAACCGAGCGCCCCGGTCCGGTCTGGCGATGTCCTTCCAGTCCCAGCGGTCGGCGGCGCGGACACCGTACTCGTCGAGCACCGCACGCTCGGCCGCGCTGTCCCACGCGGTCGCCAGCAGCCGCTCACGGAACCGGTCGACGGCGGACTCGTCCCGGTCGCGGTCGCGGGCCAGCAGCGCCGTGTAGTAGACCGTCTCGACCTCCTTGGCGACCAGCGGCCAGATGTCGTCCTTGAAGTCGAGCCCCGCCCCGACCTCGGCGCGGCGGCGCAGCTCGTGCACCTTCCGCGCGTCGAGCAGCAGCGGTATGTGCCGTCCGTGCGCGCCCTTCTCGTTCTCGCCGCGCGCGTGATACGGCACACCGCGCCGGGAACCCGCGTACATCACCGGCTCGTCACCGGACGGCCGGTAGACGACCTTGTCCCCCACCCGCTCGTACACGCCGCCACGCCCCTGCGTGAACAGCGCCATGTAGTCGAAGAAGTTCAGCCCGAGCCCGCGCAGCACGACCGGCGCGCCCGCCGCGATGTCGCGCAGGTCGATGTCGGCCGGGTTGGCGGGCCGCAGATGGGTCAGGCCGAGCCGGGTCGCCTCGGCGTGCAGCCGGGCCAGCGGCTCGGGATCCTCGGCCTCCACATGGCCGAGCGACAGCACCACGGCGTCCAGGCCGGTCAGTTCGCGGCCGTTCTCCAGCCGGACGGTCTGCCAGGGAGAGTCGTCGCCCGCGGCGTCGTCGAGGGCCACGGCCCGCGTACGGTGCACGACGATGTCCACCTGGTCGGGGGCGAGCGCCACCACCCGCTGGAACACCCACGCCAGATAGCGACCGTAGAAGGCTCGGGTCGGATACGTGTCAGGGCCGAGCTGACGCGCCTCGGCGAGGAACCCCTCGTCAAGACCCGACTCCTCGGGTTCGAGCGGCGTCATCAGCTGCGCCCACTCGTAGAGGCTGGGACCGGTCGCCAATGGGCCCTCCATGTCCACCGACTCATCGGTGAACAGGCTCACTTGCGAGGCGACGGTGTTCATCAGCAGATGCCGGGACTGGCTGCCGCGCCACACCCGGCCGGAACCTGGTTCTTCGGGATCGACCACATGCACCGTGATCCGGACGTCGGGTACGAGAGTGGCGTTGGCGCAGACGCGCTCGAGCACCGACAGGCCACGGGGCCCGGTGCCGATGACGCACACGGTCAGTTGCTGATTGGCCATCTGCTGCTCCTGATTACGTGAGTTGGGGGGGACACGGAGGCGCGGTGCATCGCGGCGTGTTTTGGCGGGATGTGATGCGTCGACTCGTCGGAAAGCGCGTCACATGACGGAACTGGCGAACTGGCGAACTGGCGAACTCGCGGTCGGGTGAACTGGCGCGACGGGAAGCAAATCCCGTGCCCTGAATACGGGTCAACGACAGGGCGGCTATGGCTCCGCAAAGCACCTTCGAGAGCGTGAAACGCGCCGGTATCCTGCTGTGCCCGACCCGTCTGGTCCGCGGTTTGCCGTGCTCGGGGCATGCGCGACGCGCTCCCTTGCCATGCGGCTGCCATACGTCACACGACCGAACCCGGCCGGAAATTCGCGGGAGTTACGGAAGTTACGGGAGTCGCGGGCTCAAGCCGTGCTTAAGCACCTGGCCGCAGCATGAGCGACACGTTTTCCGCCCACGTGCCCGACTCATTCCAGGGAGTGCCGTGTCTCGCCGTCTGTTCACCTCGGAATCCGTGACCGAGGGGCACCCCGACAAGATCGCCGACCAGATCAGCGACACCGTCCTCGACGCGCTCCTACGCGAGGACCCCGCCTCCCGAGTGGCCGTGGAGACCCTGATCACCACCGGCCAGGTGCACATCGCGGGAGAGGTCACCACCACCGCCTACGCCGACATCGCCGGACTCGTACGCGAGACCATCCTCGGCATCGGCTACGACTCGTCGGCCAAGGGCTTCGACGGCGCCTCCTGCGGCGTGTCCGTCTCCATCGGCGCCCAGTCGCCCGACATCGCACAGGGCGTCGACACCGCGTACGAGAGGCGAGTCGAGGGCGAGGACGACGACCTGGACCGTCAGGGCGCGGGCGACCAGGGCCTGATGTTCGGCTACGCCTGCGACGAGACGCCCTCGCTGATGCCGCTGCCCATCGACCTGGCCCACCGGCTCTCCCGCCGCCTGACCGCGGTCCGCAAAGACGGCACCGTTCCCTACCTGCGTCCCGACGGCAAGACGCAGGTCACCATCGAGTACGACGGCGACAGGCCGGTCCGTCTGGACACGGTCGTCGTCTCCTCGCA
>NZ_JBTVYK010000011.1:0-112898 GCF_054788135.1 Streptomyces sp. O3 | reverse complement strand
GGCTGCCTCGCCGAGACCAGCCTGACCATCAGACCCACCTGAACAACCCACCGACATCACGAGTTCAACCTCAGTAAGCCGATTAAGAGTTCTTCTCTCGGTTCGGCCGTACTCCGGAATTAGCCGACCTGAGGGTGGAGCTAGCCGCAAACGGAACGCCCGTGCCCAGACAGGTGATCTCTGTCTGGGCACGGGCGTTATGCGGACTCAGTTTCGCCGCGGTCGACTCTCGACGGCGCGCCCCGTGGCCGCTCCCGTGCTGGGGCTGCCTGCGGGGCCGTCGCCGTATCCGGGGCTGCCTGTCGGGCGTACGCTCGACCCATGAGCACTGCGGGGCAGAGGGTCAAGGAAGTCCGCAAGCGTCGCGGACTGTCTCAGCGGGAGTTGGCGGACGCGTCGGGGGTGTCGCTCTCAGCTATCCGGAAGCTCGAACAGGGCGAGCGGGAGACAGCGCGGCTGGAGACGCTGCGCAAGTTGGCGCACGCACTCAGGGTGCCCACCATGCGGCTTGCTGGTGGACCGAATCCGGAGGACGCCGACGCGGGGACGGTGGACCGCTGGGCGGCCGTCAGGAGTGCGTTGGAGTGCCCCCCGGTTGTGGCGGGCTTGGACGACGAGCCACCGAGTGTCAGGGGCGTACGGGCGGCACTGCGCGAGGCAGAGCCCCTGTTTTCGGGTGATCGGTTCGCTGCCCTGTCCGTGATGCTGCCGTCCCTGCTGCGAGACGCCGAAGCACTCGGCCCCGAAGGACGTAGCGTCCGCGTGCGGCTCTTGCAGCTCGCCGGATGGCTCATGGTCCAGACGCGCCAGTTCAAAGCCGCAGAGACAGCCCTGGAGCGCGCCCTAGACGACTCTGCGGACCGCATGGAGGGCGCAGCCACGGTCAACACGCTGTGCTGGCTGTTGCTGCGTCAGGGGGAGTTGGGCAAGGCGTACGACCTGGCGGTGAAGTGGGCCGACGAGATCGAGCCCCGCATGTCCCGCGCGACCCCGGCCGAGTTGTCCTCGTGGGGTTGGATGCTGCTCCGGGTATCCGCTGCGGCCGTCCGGAACTCCCAGCCCGGAGAGGCTGAGGACGCATTGAAGTTGGCCACGGCGGCAGCCGTCGCCCTGGGCCGGGAGTACGCACCGGAGAACGATTTCCTGCGGACGTTCGGGCCAACCACGGTTAAGTTCAAGGCGGCGGAGAACGCTGGGGTTATCGAGCGGCCCGACATGGTGTTGCGCATCGCTGAGCGCGTTCCCGTGTTCGCCCTCAAGCCCACCAGCAACAACCGCAACCGTCACTTGCTGGACGTGGCCGACGCGTACGCGAAGACAAGCAACTACGCCGATGCCTTCGGGAAGTTGGAACAGATCAACGCCGACTCTCCCGAGTGGCTGCCGAACCAGCGATACGCCCGTGACATTCTCGGGCGGTTGATCAGCGGACGGCGGACGTTGACAGCGGAGATGCGGGCCATGGCCGACGTGGTGGGTCTGCCTCTGTAGGCGCTGTGGCACTTCTCGCTATCGGTTATCCAAAGTGCCACAGACGAACGGTAGTTGGCGTTCCAAGGTGGTTGCATTGGACCACTGAGGGGACGCCGACTATGGCTCGCAGAGCAGACGCAGGCCGACAATGCGGGTGGGGTCTTACCGACGCGTCGTCAGGGATAGAACGCGTATGGGTCCCTGGCCTTGGCATGCTGGTCAAGGACACCCATCGGGGCATGGTCGGTACGGCTGTCGGCTGGGACGGCCCCACGGGCACGGTGACACTCTCCCCGTTGGACGGCGACGGGGAGCAGTGGGAGACCGCCGAGTACAAGCCCCCGAACGAGGTTGACCGGCTTTGCGCCCGCATGATCATGGCCAAGGCTGGCAAGCGATGACCGCCCGCGCTGTGATCCGGCATGTTCAGCACAGCATCGGCACGCACCCGCGAGGAGAGATCACGGTCACGGCCCGCTGTCTGGACGGGGGTTGCGGTTGGACGTTGGCAGCGACGGCGGACCTCAAGGCGGCTGATCTTGCACAGATGACCCACACCGGTCGGACGGGTCACCCGACGTTCGCCCGGACCTTCCAGGACGTGGCCCTTGTGCGCCGCCTGGACCTGAACGAGGGGAAGCGGGAGATCCCGCGCCTTCCGGCCGCTGAGGAGTCACAGCACGAGCGCGCAGCCCATTGACCCCTCGTCCGGATGGGGCGCAAGCGCCCGCCTCGGTGGTGGAAATCCTGGACAGGTCGAGCGGCCGGGGCGGGCCGTCGGCTTCCCTGTGCCCGTTCTCGGCCCAGGCCTTTTCGCAGTCTCAGCTCTGTTCCCCTCGAACTCCCCGTTCGTACCTGAGCGGCGCTCGTCCTCAAGCGCCGGACGGGCTGCATTGACTGGGCCCCTTCGCCTTGCGCTCCTCAGTTTCTGTGGCGTGCGTAGTGCCGCTGGGCCTTCGCCCTGTTGCCGCAGCCGGCCATCGAGCACCAGCGGCGGGTGCCGTTCTTGGACACGTCGTAGAAGTGCAGGATGCAGTCCTGGTTTCCGCAGGCCCGGATGCGGTCCGGGCGGTCCGCGAGGAGCCGCAGGTAGTCCGCGACCGCCGCCCAGCCGGGCAGTCGGCCGGGTGTGTCCATCTCCACGGCGGTGCCGGGGCCGTCCGCGTCGAGGACATGGCGTACCCAGCCGTGCGTGAGGACGGCGTTGACGGCCTTGACCGCCGCCGCGGTCGGCCGGCCTGGGCTCGCGACGGCCTCGTCCAGTGCCGCGCGGGCCTGGAGCACCTGGTCCAGCGTGCCCTGGTCGACGGGCACGGGCCGGTCGCCCAGGGACTCCCGTACCGCCTCCCCGGCGAGCCAGACGGCGAGTCCGTCCACGGAGTCCAGCAGGTCATGGCGGCCCGTGCCGTCGATCCAGCGGGTGTTCAGCAGGTCGATGGCGAGGGGCTCGCCAGTCAGCGGCCTGGGGTCGGCCTCGGGGGGTGGCGACACGGTTCAGGTCCTTCCTGCGCGGCGGGCTGTGCGGCTCTCCATCCACGATAACCGGTCACTCATTGATCACCGGTTATAGGTCGAGGTTCTCACCTCGAAAGTAAGTTTCACCTGTCTCCTTCGAGGGTGCCCCGTCCTTTAGGGCGGGAGGAATCGAAGCCCCTGCGGAGCAGGGCAAGGGGCGGGGTTTCGCCCTCGGGGCGGAAGGCCGTTGAATCCGGACTGCCCGCAGGAGCCCATGAGTTGACTTGCCGATCAAGGGACTACTAGTGTCACTTGCGTGAAGATCACCGCGCGGGTGAAGTTGTTGCCTGCGTCCGCTCACGACGCGGACGCACTGGCGGCGACCCTGCGCGCCTGCAACCGGGCCGCGAACGCAGCCTCCGAGGTGGCGTTCGCCAAAGACCTCAAGCGCCGCAACGTCCTCCAGGACGCGGTGTACCACCGGATCAAGGCTGACTTCGATCTCGGGGCGCAGGCGGCGGTGCGCACGGTCAAGAAGGTGTGCGACGCCTACGCCACGCTCAAGGCCAGCCTGCGGGCCGGGAACCACGGTCCGGAAGGCTCCAAGCGCCGGGCCAAGACCGAGTCGAAGCCGATCCGTTTCCGAGAGGCGTCGGCGCAGCCGTACGACGACCGGATTCTGACCTGGAACCTCGACACCCGCACCGTCAGCATCTGGACGGTGGCCGGGCGGCTCAAGGGCATCCCGTTCGTCTGCTCCGGGGAAGCCATGCGGCTTCTCGCGCAGCGCAAGGGCGAATCCGACCTGGTGATGCGGGACGGCATGTTCTTCCTCATCGCGACCATCGACGTCCCCGAACCCGAAGCGTTCGAGCCGAAGGGCTTCCTCGGCGTGGATCTCGGGATCGTCAACATCGCCACCACCAGCGACGGCCGGATCATGTCCGGCCGTCAGGTCAACAGGTACCGGCAGCGCAAGCGTGACCTGCGCTCGAAGTTGCAGAAGAAGCGCACCAAGTCCGCGGCACGTGTCCTCAAGCGCCAGCGGCGCAAGGAGGCCCGGTACGCGACCCAGCGCAACCACATCATCGCCAAGAAGCTCGTCGCCACCGCTGAACGCACCTCCCGCGGTATCGGTCTGGAAGACCTGACCGGTATCCGCCAGAGGGTTACGGCCAAGAAGGACCAGCGGGCACGGCTTTCCTCGTGGGCGTTCGCCCAGCTCGGCTCCTTCGTGGAGTACAAAGCACGGCGGGCCGGTGTGCCCGTGGTCCATGTGGACCCGCGCAACACCTCCCGCCAGTGCTCCGAGTGCTGGCACACCCACCGGTCCAACCGGATCGACCAGGCACGGTTCGTATGCAAGTCCTGCGGGACGACCCTGCACGCGGACCACAACGGCTCCCGCAACATCGCCCATCGGGCCGATGCCGCGTGGCAGCGGGGCGCAGTCAACCGCCCCAGAACGTCATAGGCGTTCCGGACGCAGGGTTCCATAGTGGGACATCAGCTTTCCGTCTCACTCTGCCTGCAAACCTCCCCCCTCAGGGGGAGGTAGTTGACGTGGTTGGCAGCGCGTCCCGGACCGCCTGCGCGGCCGGGGCCGGGTCGTAGTCCTCGGGGACGCCTTCGACCAGGATGATGTCGCCAGCGATGTGCCGTGACCGCAGCGGCGCGATCTCCTGGTACGCGGGGGAGTCCCACCAGGCCCGCGCCTCGGCGATGCCGGGGAAGCCGATCATCACGACATGCCCCGGCCAGTGGCCCTCCTTCACCTCGTGCGGCGTGGCGTGCACCAGGAAGCGGCCGCCGTACGGCGCGAAGGTGCTGGTGATGCGCTCCATGTACTCGGCGACCTCCGCGTGCGGCGCGGCGTCCTGGAGTTGGGCTATGGCGTAGGCGGGCATGGCGGTCCTTCCGCTCGGTCGGCTCCGTGCACCGGCGATCATGGCAGGCGGCCGGGAGCGGGGTCGATGACCTCGGAGGTAAGAGCCAGGGCCCTACGCGCTGGGGAGCACCTCAGCGCGGGGCGCTCCCCGGTTTCCCGTAGCGGCGGAACTCGTCGGTCGCCACCGCCCAGGGCCCGAATGGCACCGTGTCGCCGAAGATGTACGCGTCCTTGCGCAGGTAGCGGTCATGGCAGGGCTCTGAATGCACCTCGATGGTGCCGGTGCGCGGGTCCACGATCAGGTAGTGGCCGATGCCCATCGCGGGGTACTCGGTGAGCTTCTCGCCGTAGTCGTTGTTCGGGTTCGACGGGGAGACGATCTCGATCACGGCCAGCACCTGGGTGGCGTCGACGGTGAGGCCTTCTTCGTCGAGTACGGCCTCGGGGATCACGATGGCGTCGGGGCGGCGCATGCGGCCGATGGAGGGGTGCTCTATCTCGGGACCGTTTGCGCAGATGTAGCCAGGATGGGTGGCGGCGAGCTGCTCATCGAGCTGTTTGCAGATGCGGCGGACCGTGCCCTCGTGCCGTTTGGAGGGGCACATCATGGCGAGAAACGGCCCCGAAGGCCCGATCTCGACGCTCCACGCCCCCTCAAGGCGCTCGGCGTAAGCCGAGAGGTCCTCGGCGATCGCGCGCATCTTCGCGTAGTCCATACGTCGAGGGTATCGGGAGCGGGCTGCGTCCAAGGTGCTTCGTCGGTGTGCGCTCGGGTGTCCGGGCGGTTCTGCGGAGCAGAGCACGCGAACGGCGGCGTCCGGCGTGCGCAGGGGAGACCTGTGGGGTGTATTGGGGCCTAAGTCGGACTTAGGGACCTGAGGAGGCACCCCCATGCGTGGAGCCACGCACGCCAAGTGGGCCGCATGCGCGGTCGCCGTAGCCCTGGCCGCGACAGCCTGCGGCGGTGACGACGGCGGCGGCAGTGTCGGCGGTGACGGCTCCGGGATCGTGCGGTCTTCCTGGGGTGACCCGCAGAACCCGCTGGAGCCCGCGAACACCAACGAGGTGCAGGGCGGCAAGGTCCTGGACATGATCTTCCGGGGCCTGAAGCGGTACGACCCGGAGACCGGCGAGGCCAAGGACATGGTCGCCGAGAGCATCGAGTCCGACGACGCGCAGAACTTCACCGTCACCCTGAAGGAAGGGTGGAAGTTCAGCAACGGCGAGGACGTCACCGCCAAGTCGTTCGTCGACGCCTGGAACTACGGCGCCCACATCGACAACACCCAGAACAACGCGCCGTTCTTCTCGAACATCGTCGGGTACGACGACGTCCACCCGGAGTCCGGCGCGGCCAAGGCCGAGACGATGTCCGGGCTGAAGGTCACGGACGACCTCACCTTCACCGTGGAACTGAAGGAGAAGTTCTCGACCT
The DNA here is from genome assembly GCF_054788135.1 of Streptomyces sp. O3. NCBI lineage: Bacteria > Bacillati > Actinomycetota > Actinomycetes > Kitasatosporales > Streptomycetaceae > Streptomyces > Streptomyces sp. O3. The sequence goes on along the minus strand of NZ_JBTVYK010000011.1, from coordinate 106,647 downwards.
GGCCGGAGACCCTCGGCTACCAGGCGTTCGTGCCGCTGCCCGAGGCCTTCTTCAGCGACCACGACGCCTGGCTGGCCAAACCCGTCGGCAACGGGCCGTACGTCGTGGACTCGTACGCCAGGGGCTCCGAGATGAAGCTCCGGAAGTGGGACGGCTACACCGGGGACGACGAGGCGCAGAACGGCGGGGTCGACCTCGTCGTCTACACCGACAACAACACCGCCTACACCGACCTGATGGCGGGAAACCTCGACCTCGTCGACGACATCCCGGCCCAGCAGCTGAAGAACGTCGAGGGCGACCTCGGGGACCGGTACATCAACCAGCCCGCGCTCATCATCCAGACCCTGGCCTTCCCGCTCTACCAGGACGACTGGAACAAGGACGGCATGGAGAAGGTGCGGACCGGGCTCTCCAGGGCGATCAACCGCGAGGAGATCACCAAGCAGATCTTCCAGGACACCCGCACCCCGGCCAAGGACTGGACCTCCCCGGCGCTCGGCGAGGAGGGCGGGTACGACGACGGCATCTGCGGCGACGCCTGCGAGTTCGACCCAGACGAGGCGAAGAAGCTGATCGAGGAGGGCGGCGGACTGCCCGGCGGGAAGGTCACCCTCACCTCCAACGTCGACACCGGGTCGCACCGCCAGTGGATGGACGCCGTCTGCAACAGCATCAACAACGCCCTGGACGAGGGGACCGTCTGCACCGTCAACCCGGTCGGGACGTTCGCCGACTACCGCAACCAGGTGACCACCGACAAGATGACCGGGCCGTTCCGCGCCGGATGGCAGGCGGACTACCCGCTCATCCAGAACTTCCTGCAGCCGCTCTACTACACCGGCGCCTCGTCCAACGACGGGAAGTTCAGCAGCAAGGAGTTCGACGACCTCGTCGACAAGGCCAACCAGGAGTCCGACGAGAAGGCCGCCGTCGAGACCTTCCAGGAGGCCGAGAAGGTACTCGCCGAGCAGATGCCCGTCATCCCGCTCTGGTACCAGAACGGCAGCGCCGGCTACTCGGACCAGGTCTCGGACGTGGCCCTGAACCAGTTCAGCGTCCCGGTGTACGAGGAGATCAAGGTCAAGTGACGCCGTATCGGCCGCGTATCAGCCACTGATGACGGTATGTCACGCCCACTGACCGCACTCACTCGGTCCTAGCTCCGGAGCCCTCATGGGACGCTATGTGATCCGGCGGCTGCTCCAGATGATCCCGGTGTTCATCGGCAGCACGTTCCTGATCTTCTTCATGGTGTACGCGCTCGGCGACCCGGTCGCGGCCCTCTTCGGCGACAAGGCGCCCGACCCCGCCACCGCCGCCCGCATCCGCCAGGAACTCAACCTCGATGAGCCGCTGTGGAAGCAGTACTTCCTCTACATGGGGCAGATCTTCCAGGGGGACTTCGGCACCGCCTTCAACGGCCAGAAGGTCACCGAACTCATGGCCAGCGCCTACCCGGTGACCGTGCGGCTGACCCTGGTGGCCATCCTGATCGAGCTGATCGTCGGCATCGCGCTCGGCGTCGCCAGCGGACTGCGGCGCGGGCGGGTCGTGGACAACTCGGTGCTGCTGATGACGCTGCTCGTCATCTCGATCCCGACCTTCGTCACCGGGTATGTCCTCCAGTTCCTGCTGGGCGTGAAGTGGGGGGTCATCCGGCCCTCGGTGTCGTCGGACGCGCCGTTCAGCGAGCTGCTGCTGCCCGGCGTCGTCCTCGCCCTGGTCTCCCTCGCCTATGTCACCCGGCTCACCCGCACCTCCATCGCCGAGAACGTACGCGCCGACTATGTGCGCACCGCCATCGCCAAGGGGCTGCCCAGACGCCGGGTGATCAGCCGCCATCTGCTGCGGAACTCACTGATCCCGGTGGTCACCTTCATCGGCGCGGACATCGGGTTCCTGATGGGCGGCGCCATCGTCACCGAGAAGATCTTCAACATCCACGGCGTCGGCTTCCAGATCTACCAGGGCATCCTGCGCAACAACGCCCCCACCGTCGTCGGCTTCGTGACGATCCTGGTGATCGTCTTCCTGGTGGCGAACCTGCTCGTCGACCTGCTGTACGCGGTCCTGGACCCGAGGATTCGCTATGCCTGAGGCGTACGACCCGGAAGAGATCAACCGGCAGGCCGTCTCACCGGCCGGAGCCGGAGGACCTATGGACCTCGCCATGGACGAGGCCGAGACCCTGGAGAAGACCCCCGGAGGCCCCGAAGGCACCGGACCCGCGGGCAAGCCGCGCAGCCTGTGGTCCGACGCCTGGCACCAACTGCGCCGCAGCCCGATCTTCATCATCTCCGGGCTGCTGATCCTCTTCCTCATCGTCATCGCGATCTGGCCGGGGCTCATCGCCAGCGGCGACCCCAACTTCTGCCAGCTGTCCCGCTCCCAGGAGGGTGCGTCGCCAGGCCACCCCTTCGGGTTCAACACCCAGGGGTGCGACGTCTACACCCGTACGGTGTACGGGGCGCGCGCCTCGATCACCGTCGGCATCTGCGCCACGCTCGGCGCGGCCCTGCTCGGCTCGCTGCTCGGCGGCCTGGCCGGGTTCTTCGGCGGCTGGTGGGACGCGCTGCTCTCCCGTATCGCGGACATCTTCTTCGGCATCCCGGTGATCCTCGGCGGCCTGGTCTTTCTGTCGGTGGTCACCAGCTCCACGGTCTGGCCGGTGGTCGGGTTCATCGTGCTGCTCGGCTGGCCGCAGCTCGCGCGCATCGCCCGCGGCTCGGTGATCACCGCGAAGCAGAACGACTACGTCCAGGCCGCCCGCGCGCTCGGCGCGGGCAGCGGCCGGATGCTGCTGCGGCATGTCGCGCCCAACGCCGTCGCCCCGGTGATCGTCGTGGCGACCATCGCGCTCGGTACGTACATCTCGCTGGAGGCCACCCTGTCGTTCCTCGGCGTCGGGCTCAGGCCGCCCACCGTCTCCTGGGGCATCGACATCTCCAACGCCGCCCCGCAGATCCGCAACGCCCCGCACATGCTGCTGTGGCCCGCGGGCGCGCTGAGTATCACGGTGCTCGCCTTCATCATGCTCGGCGACGCGGTGCGCGACGCCCTCGACCCGAAGCTGAGGTGACCGGGGCCATGCTGCTCGACGTACGCGACCTGTATGTGGAATTCCGTACGAGGGACGGGGTCGCCAAGGCCGTCAACGGCGTCAACTACTCGGTGGACGCGGGCGAGACGCTGGCCGTGCTCGGCGAGTCGGGCTCCGGCAAGTCGGTGACCGCGCAGGCCATCATGGGCATCCTGGATATTCCGCCCGGACGGATCGCCGGTGGCGAGATCGTGTTCCAGGGGCGGGACCTGCTGACTCTCAAGGAGGAGGAGCGGCGGAAGGTCAGGGGCGCCGAGATGGCCATGATCTTCCAGGACGCGCTGTCCGCGCTGAACCCGGTGCTCTCGGTGGGCGACCAGCTCGGCGAGATGTTCATCGTGCACCGGGGGATGTCCAAGAAGGACGCGCGGGCCAAGGCGATCGAGCTGATGGACCGGGTACGCATCCCGGCCGCCAGGGAACGGGTCGGCCAGTACCCGCACCAGTTCTCCGGCGGCATGCGCCAGCGCATCATGATCGCCATGGCGCTGGCCCTGGAGCCCGCGCTGATCATCGCCGACGAGCCGACCACCGCGCTCGACGTCACCGTGCAGGCCCAGGTGATGGATCTGCTCGCGGAGTTGCAGCGCGAGCTGAACATGGGGCTGATCCTGATCACCCACGACCTGGGCGTGGTCGCGGACGTCGCGGACAAGATCGCGGTGATGTACGCGGGGCGGATCGTGGAGCAGGCGCCCGTCCACGAGATCTACAAGGCCCCCGCGCACCCGTACACGCGCGGTCTGCTCGACTCGATCCCGCGCCTGGACCAGAAGGGCCAGGAGCTGTACGCGATCAAGGGGTTGCCGCCGAACCTGACCGCGATCCCGCCCGGCTGCCCCTTCAACCCCCGCTGTCCACGGGCCCAGGACGTGTGCCGCACCGACGACCCGCCGCTGGCCGATGTGGCCAAGGACCGGCAGAGCGCGTGCCACTTCTGGAAGGAGACGCTGCGAGATGCCTGAGCTCACCAAGGAGGCCGAGCAGGCCGCCCCGGTCGGCGACGGCGAGCCGATCCTCGAAGTACGCGGCCTGGTCAAGCACTTCCCGCTCACCCGCGGCATCCTCTTCAAGAGGCAGATCGGCGCGGTCAAGGCGGTCGACGGCGTCGACTTCTCGCTCTACCAGGGCGAGACGCTCGGCATCGTCGGCGAGTCCGGCTGCGGCAAGTCGACGGTGGCCAAGCTTCTGGTGAATCTGGAGCGGCCGACGGCGGGTGAGATCCGCTACAAGGGCGAGGACATCACCCGGCTGTCGGGGCGGGCGCTGAAGGCGGTGCGGCGCAACATCCAGATGGTGTTCCAGGACCCGTACACGTCCCTGAATCCGAGGATGACGGTCGGGGACATCATCGGGGAGCCGTACGAGATTCACCCCGAGGTCGCCCCGAAAGGCGACCGGCGGCGCAAGGTCCAGGACCTCCTGGACGTGGTGGGGCTCAACCCGGAGTACATCAACCGGTATCCGCACCAGTTCTCCGGCGGGCAGCGCCAACGCATCGGCATCGCCCGCGGCCTGGCGCTGAATCCGGAGATCATCGTCGCCGACGAGCCGGTCTCGGCGCTTGACGTGTCGGTGCAGGCGCAGGTCATCAACCTCCTGGACACGCTCCAGAAGGAGTTCAATCTGTCGTATCTCTTCATCGCCCACGACCTGTCGATCGTGCGGCACATCTCCGACCGGGTCGGCGTGATGTACCTCGGCCGGATCGTGGAGATCGGCACCGACGAGCAGATCTACGACCATCCGACGCACCCGTACACGCAGGCGCTGCTCTCGGCCGTACCGGTGCCGGACCCGGCGGCGCGTGAGCACCGGGAGCGCATCATTCTGGCCGGGGACGTGCCGTCCCCGGCGAACATCCCCTCCGGCTGCCGCTTCCGCACCCGCTGCTGGAAGGCCCAGCAGCGGTGCGAGCTGGAGGTGCCGCTGCTGGCGGTCCCGGCGGAGTTCCGGCTCACGGAGGGGCCCGCCGCGCATCCGTCGGCCTGCCATTTCGCGGAGGAGAAGCAGGTCGTACCCCCCGAGGGGCAGACACGGGCCGAGACGGAGACGCGAGTCGAGGAGCAGACCCTGCCCGAGGAGGGGCAGGGCCGAGAGGGCCAGGCTGGGGGGCGGCCGGGCCAGGAGGGCTCGGCCGGGGAGGGGACCGGCGACCGAGGTCCGGGCGGCGGCTGAGGCCGCCGCAGGCAACGGCGGCCTGCCCCGCGACGCCCGGCCCGCACGCTCGCCGCACCGGGTGAAGACCCGAGTACGTCCCGTACGAGGGCCTTCGCCCGGCACACCGAGAGCACGCACCGCGAGACGTCAGCTGCTTCGCGGCGGGCGCGGGGCCGCCCTCGGGCGACGACGGGACTTCCGGAACCCGCCCTGGTCAGGCCGGGGTCGAGGCCGGATCCGGGGCCGGGCCCCCGGACCGGGTCGGCACGGCCTCCGGGAAGTGGCAGGCGGTCAGGTGGCCCTCGCGGCTGCCGCTGACCCGGACCAGCGGCGGCGCCTCGTCCGCGCACCGCTGCTGGGCCTTCCAGCAGCGGGTGCGGAAGCGGCAGCCGGACGGCGGGTTGGCCGGGGAGGGGACGTCACCGGTCAGGATGATCCGCTCGCGGCGTTCGCGCAGCGCCGGGTCGGGCACGGGGACGGCCGACAGGAGGGCCTTGGTGTACGGGTGGCGCGGGCGGTCGTAGATCTGCTCGTCCGTGCCGATCTCGGCCAGCTTCCCGAGGTACATCACGCCGACCCGGTCGGAGATGTGCCGCACGATCGACAGGTCGTGGGCGATGAAGAGATACGACAGCTGGAACTCCTGCTGGAGCTTCTCCATCAGGTTGATGACCTGCGCCTGCACGGAGACGTCGAGGGCGGAGACCGGCTCGTCGCAGATGATGATCTCGGGGTTGAGGGCGAGTCCGCGGGCGATGCCGATGCGCTGGCGCTGCCCGCCGGAGAACTGGTGCGGATACCGGTTGATGTACTCCGGGTTGAGCCCCACCACGTCCAGGAGGTCCTGGACCTTGCGCCGCCGGTCGCCTTTCGGGGCGACCTCGGGGTGGATCTCGTACGGCTCCCCGATGATGTCCCCGACCGTCATCCTCGGATTCAAGGACGTGTACGGGTCCTGGAACACCATCTGGATGTTGCGCCGCACGGCCTTCAGCGCCCGCCCGGACAGGCGGGTGATGTCCTCGCCTTTGAAGAAGACCTGACCGGCCGTCGCCTTCTCCAGGGTCATCAGCAGGCGTGCCACGGTGGACTTGCCGCAGCCGGACTCGCCGACGATGCCGAGCGTCTCGCCCTGGTAGAGCGAGAAGTCGACGCCGTCGACCGCCTTGACCGCGCCGACCTGGCGTTTGAACACGATGCCCAGGGTGAGCGGGAAGTGCTTGACCAGGCCGTGTACCTGGAGGATCGGTTCGGCGGCGCGTGGCCCGCCACCGGTCTTGGTGAGCTCAGGCATCTCGCAGCGTCTCCTTCCAGAAGTGGCACGCGCTCTGCCGGTCCTTGGCCGCGTCGGCCAGCGGCGGCACCTCCGTACGGCAGCGGTCCTGGGCCCTGGGGCAGCGTGGATGGAACGCGCAACCCGTCGGCACCCGAGCCATGTTGGGCGGCAGGCCCTTGATCGCGTACAGCTCCCGGCCCTTCTGGTCCAGGCGCGGGATCGAGTCGAGCAGGCCGCGCGTGTACGGGTGCGCGGGGCGCGCGTACAGCTCGTGCACCGGGGCGGTCTCCACGATCCGGCCCGCGTACATCACCGCGATCTTGTCCGCGACGTCCGCGACCACGCCCAGGTCATGGGTGATCAGGATCAGGCCCATGTGGTATTCGCGCTGCAACTCCGCGAGCAGGTTCATGACTTGGGCCTGCACGGTGACGTCGAGGGCGGTGGTCGGCTCGTCGGCGATGATCAGGTCCGGTTCGAGCGCCAGCGCCATGGCGATCATGATGCGCTGGCGCATGCCGCCGGAGAACTGGTGCGGGTAGTCGTTCACTCGCTGCCTGGCCGCCGGGATGCGTACCCGCTCCATCAGCTCGACGGTCCTGGCCTTGGCCTCCCGGCGGGTCGCGCCCTGGTGGACGCGGTACATCTCGCCGAGCTGGTAGCCCACGGAGAGCACCGGGTTGAGGGCGGACAGCGCGTCCTGGAAGATCATCGCGATCTTGCGGCCCCGGATCGACCGGCGCTCCTCGCCGGACATGGTGAGCATGTCCTCGCCTCGGAAGGCGATCCGGCCCCGCGGGATGTGTCCGGGAGGCATGTCGAGGATGCCCATGACCGCCTGCGCGGTCACCGACTTGCCGGAGCCCGACTCGCCGAGCACGGCCAGCGTCTCGCCCGCGTCCACCGAGTAGTGCACGCCGTTGACGGCCTTGATCACCGCGTCTCGGGTGCGGAACTCGACGTGCAGGTCCCGGACTTCGAGCAACGGGGGGTGCGTCGTCACGTAGGTCTCCCTCAGCGCAGCTTGGGGTCGAGTGCTTCGCGGACCGCGTCGCCGAGCATGATGAACGCCAGGATCGTGAAGCTGAGGATGACGCCGGGCCACAGCAGCACATGCGGGGCGGTACGGATCTGGTCCTTGCCCGCGCTGATGTCGACGCCCCAGGACACGGTCGGCGGCTGGAGCCCGATGCCGAGGTAGGTGAGCGTCGCCTCCGCCGCGATATAGCCGCCGAGCGCGATGGTCGCCACGACGATCACCGGGGCGACCGCGTTCGGCAGGATGTGCCGCAGCAGGATCCGCCAGGTGCCCGCGCCCAGCGCCCGTGCGGCCTGCACGTAGTCGGACTGCTTCACGGTGATCACCGAGCCGCGCATCACCCGCGCCACCATCGTCCAGCCGAAGATCACCAGGGCGGTGACCACGACGTAGACCGTACGGGTCTGCAGCGCGACCAGCACGACCATGGCGCCGAGCAGGAACGGGATGCCCAGGAAGACGTCGATGAACCGGGAGATCAGGGCGTCCGCCCAGCCGCCGAAGTACCCGGCCAGCATGCCCGTCACCCCGCCGAGCAGGGTGACGATCAGGGTGGTGAGGACGCCGACCGTGATGGAGGCGCGGGCGCCGTAGATCATCCGGGTGTAGATGCTGTAGCCCTGGCCGTCGTAGCCGAGCCACTCCGGCTGGAAGACGGCCCCGAACTCCGGTTCCTTGAGGAACTTGTCCAGGTCGGCGGCGCGCGGGTCCCCGCTGGTGAACAGCGCGGGGAAGAACGCCATGAGCAGCAGCAGGAGGATCATTCCCGCGGATATCAGGAACACCGGCTTGCGGCGCAGGTCGCGCCAGGCGTCCGACCACAGGCTGTGCGGCCTGCCCGGCGCGGGTTCGGCGGCGTCGCCGCCGGCGTCGGCGCCGGTGGACCCGAGGGGGGTCCGGGTCCCGGCGGTCCGCGGGCCGCGCTTCGTCAGGTCAGGCATAGCGAATCCTCGGGTCCAGGACCGCGTACAGCAGGTCGACGGCCAGACTCACCACCAGATAGATGATGACGATCAACGTGACGATGCCGACGACCGTGGAGCCCTCGCGCCGGAACAGCGCCTCGAACATCTCACTGCCGATCCCGTTGACGTTGAAGATGCCCTCGGTGACCACCGCGCCCGCGAGCAGCCCGCCGATGTCCACACCGAGGAAGGTGACCACCGGGATCATCGAGTTCCGCAGCAGGTGCATGCGCAGGATCCGCGTCCGGGGCAGGCCCTTGGCGACCGCGGTGCGCATATAGTCCGCGCGCAGGTTCTCGGCGACCGAGGTCCGGGTCAGCCGGGCCACGTACGCCAGTGACAGCGAGCCGAGCACCAGCGCGGGCAGCACCAACTGGCCCCAGTCACCCGAGTCGTTGACGACCGGAGTGACCCAGCCGAGCCGGTGCCCGAAGAAGAACTGGGCGAGATAGCCGAGCACGAACACCGGCACCGAGATGAACAGCAGGGTGAGAAACAGCACGAGGGTGTCCACGGCCGTTCCGGCCCGCAGCCCGGCGAGCGTGCCGAGCGCGACGCCGATCACCACGGTGAACGTGAACGCGAGGAGCGCCAGGCGCGCGGTGGTCGGCAGCGCGTCCGCGATGATCTCCGAGACGGGTATCTGGTTGGCGATCGACTCGCCGAAGTCGCCCTGCGGAAGCCCGGCCAGATAGTCGAGGTACTGCTTCCACAGTGGCTGGTCGAGGCCGAGATCGCGGCGCATCGCCTCGATCTGGGCCGGGTCGAAGGACTGGTCTCCCCACAGCGCCCGCACCGGATCGCCGGGCAGGGCGTACATCATGAGGAAGACCAGCAGGGTGACCCCGATGAACACCGGGATCATCTGGAGCAGGCGGCGTGCGACATAGCGCCCCATCCGTCCTCCCTGACAGACTCCGGGGACGCCCCGGCGGCCGGGGCGTCCCAGCTGGGACCGAGCCTCAGGCTCCGACGGCTACTTCTTGACCTCGACGTCCTGCACGATGGCGAAGTTCGCCAGGTCGAACGTCACGTTCTGCACCTTGGTGCCGTGCGCGGCGTTGGTCTGGTAGTAGAAGAGCGGAATGGCGGGCAGCACGCCCTCCTCGAACATGGTCTTCTCGGCGTCCTGGTAGGCCTTGACGGTCTCCTCCAGGCTCGCGGCCCGGTCGCCCGCCTTGAACAGGTCGTCGACCTTCTTGGAGTTGAACTTGCCGTAGTTGGCGCTGGCCTTGGAGTGGTAGAGCTCCTTGAGGAAGTTCACGTTGATCGGGTAGTCGAGCACCCAGCCGCCGCGGTAGAAGGTCTTGACGTTTCCGGCCTCCCGGACGTTCAGGTCGGTCTGGAAGTCCGGCTTGGAGTCGCCCTTGCACTCCACGTCGATGGCCTGGCGGATGCTGTTGCAGACCGCCTCGACCCACTCCTTGTGGCCGCCGTCCGCGTTGTACTGGATGAAGATCTCGTTGTTCGGGACGCCGCCGCCGTCCGCGATCAGCTTCTTCGCCGCGGCCGGGTCGTACGTGGTGAAGTCGCCCGCGGCGCCCTCCACATAGCCCTTGACGTTCGGCCCCACCAGGCTGCTGGCCGGGACGCGGGAGCCGCGCAGCACGGTCTTGGAGATCTGCTCGCGGTTGATGGCCTGCGAGATGCCCTGGATGATCCTCGGGTCGACGTTCTCCCAGCCCTTGGCCTTGAAGTTCAGCTGGAGGCTCATGATCCCGGCCATCGGGGCGTCGACGGGCGTGACGCCCTGGTCGTCGTGGTACTTGGGCAGGTCGCGCGGCGGGACCGTGGTGATGATGTCCACGTTCCCGGACTTGACGGCGTCGTACTCCGCTTCCAGCGTCTGGTAGTTGACGTACTCGACGCCGCCGTTCTTGGCCTTGTCCGGGCCCGTGTAGTCGTCGAAGCGCTTGACCACGATCTTCTTCTTGCGGTCCCAGCTGACGAACTCGTACGGGCCGTTGCCGACCGGCTTGGTGCCGTACGCCTTGGGGTCGTCGTAGAACGCGCTGGGCAGCGGCGAGAACGCGTTGTACGCCAGCTTGTAAGCGAAGTAACTGACGGGGCCGTTGAGTTCGACGGTGAAGGTGTGATCGTCGACGACCTTCAGCCCGGCCATCTTGTCGGTCTTCGGCTTGCCCTTCTCCGGGTGGACGTCCTCGTAGCCCTTGATGTCGGAGAACCAGAAGCTGTTCTTCTGGTCGTTCTCGATGTTGGCGCTCCAGTTCCAGGCGTCGACGTACGACTGCGCGGTGACGTCCGAGCCGTCGTGGAACTTCCAGCCCTTCTTGAGCTTCACGGTCCAGGTGGCGGCGTCGTCGGACTCCACCGACTCCGCGTTGACCATGACCAGTTCGCTCTTCTCGTCGTAGTCGACGAGCGGCGAGAACAGACCCTTGATGACCTGGCCGCCCGCCGTGTCCTGGGAGTTGGCCGGGTGCAGGGTGGCCTGCGGCTCGCTGTTGGCGAGCCGGACGATCCCGTTCGGGTCGACCGCGCCGCCCTTGTTCCCCGTGTTGCCGTCGTTGTCGCCCGGATCGTCGCCCCCGCCGCCGCTGCTACAGGCGGCGGTCGCGGCCAGGGCCACGACGATCGCGCTCGCCACCCACCTGGTGCTCGTCTTACCGCGCATGGATTCCTCCTCGTGAGAGTCGATCCGCACTTTCGGTATATCCTAGAGATCCAGTTCCCGAAGATCCTGCCCCGGAGATCCGATTCCGGAGGTTCAGTTCCTGGAGAACCGTTTTCGGAGTGAGCTGACCGGACTCTGACGCCGCGTCGATGACCCAGTCAAGGGGTGGGTGGGGGCGTGGCGGAAATCAACGAGTTCTTGAGCAAAGGGATTTCCGATCGACGCGGCGGCGTGATTGACGACGGCGGACAGCCGTGTCCTCAGGCCTTCAGGCTTCGCCCCGCAGGCCTCAGACCCGCAGGCCCAACGACCGCTTCAGGAAGTCCACCTGAAGCAGCAGCAGGTTCTCCGCGACCTGTTCCTGTGGAGTCATATGGGTCACCCCGGACAGCGGCAGCACCTCGTGCGGACGCCCCGCGGCCAGCAGCGCCGACGACAGCCGCAGGCTGTGCGCCATCACCACGTTGTCGTCGGCGAGTCCGTGTACGAGCATCAGCGGGCGGGCCGGTTCCACGGCGCCCGACAGGCCCTCGTCGGTGACCAGCGAGTTCGCGGCGTACACCGCGGGACGCTCCCGCGGATCGCCCAGATAGCGCTCGGTGTAGTGGGTGTCGTACAGCCGCTGGTCGGTGACCGGGGCGCCCACGATGCCCGCGTGGAACACATCGGGCCTGCGCAGCACCGCGAGCCCCGCCAGATAGCCCCCGAACGACCAGCCGCGGATCGCGACCCGCGACAGGTCGAAGGGGAAGGCGTCCGCCAGCGCCCTGAGCGCCGCCACCTGGTCGTCGACCACCACGGCGGCGAGATCGCCCTGAATCGCCTTCTCCCAGGCGGGGGTGCGGCCCGGAGTGCCGCGGCCGTCCGCGATGAGCACCGCGAACCCCTGGTCGGCGAACCACTGCGAGGTCAGATACGGATGGTGCGCGGCGACCACGCGCGCGTGCCGCGGACCGCCGTACGGGTCGAGCAGCACCGGCAGCGGGCCGTCCGACGCGCGGTACCCGGTGGGCAGCAGCACGGCGCACGGGATGCGCCGCTCGCCCGCCTCGGTGAGCGTCACGCGCGGGGTGAGGCCCGGCCGCTCAGCGTGCGACGCGACGACGGCCGCCTGCTTGCCGCCGGAGAGCACCCGCACCTGTGCGCCGGGGTACTCGGGGCGCGCGGACACCAGGACAGTCACCTTGCCGGACCGCACGGCCGAGTGCACTCCGGGCTCCGGTGAGATCCGCTCGACGCCCAGCTCGTTGACCCGGTAGACATGGGTCTCGCCGATCTCGGAGGCGGGCGCCTCGCCGCCGGCGGACGCGGCGATCAGCACGTCGTCGTCCGCCACGTCCAGCACCGCGCGTACCTGCAAGCGCGGCCCGGTCAGCGGCCGTTCGCCGACCGCCAGCACCCGCGCGCCGCCCTCGTCCGCGATCCGCACCAACTGTCCCGACGGCGTCCAGGCCGGTACGCCGGGCGACAGCTCCAGCCAGTCCCGGTCGCCGGACGCCACGTCGGCGTGCACCATCCGGGTCTCGCCGGAGTCCGGGTCGACGGCCAGATACAGCTGCCCGCGCTGGTCCCTGGACTGCACCAGGAGCAGCGGCGCGCCCGCGGCCGACCAGTGCGCACGGGCCAGGTACGGATAGCGCGCCCGGTCCCACCCGACCTCCCGGCGGGAGCCGTCGAGACCGAGCACGAACAGCCGCACCTCGGCGTTGGGCGTCCCCGCCGACGGATAGGCGACCGGCACGGGCTCGCGGTCCGGATGCGCGGGATCGGCGATCCACCAGCGTTGCACGGGGGTGTCGTCGACTCGGGCGACCAGCAGCCGGTCCGAGTCGGGCGACCACCAGTAGCCGCGCGTACGGTGCATCGACTCGGCCGCGACGAACTCCGCGAGGCCGTAGGTCACACGCCCGGCCGCGGCCCCCGCCTCTGACTCTGCCTCTGACTCCGGCTCCGGCTCCGCGAGAGCGCGGTCCGCCTCGCCCTCCGCGCCGACCACCCGCAGCGCGCCCTGGGCGACGTACGCGACATGGCGCCCGTCCGGCGAGGGGCGCGGGTCGATCACCGGCCCCGGCACGGACAGCTCGCGGACGGTCCCGTTCCGCAGCTGAGCCGTGAACAGCCGCCCCGAGAGCGTGAACGCGGCCAGCTCCACGGCCGCGTCCGTGGCGTATCCGACGATTCCCGCGCCGCCCTCGCGGCTCCGCTCCCGGCGTGCCAGCTCCTCGGCCGACAACTCCTCGGCCCGCCCGCCCAGCAGCACCGCCGGGTCGGCCACGACCCGCTCCCCGCCGCCGCTCGAGTCCGGCGCGTCAACGTCCAGTACCCACAGCCGGTGGGACCGATCGGTACCGGACCCGGAGCGGAGGAACGCCACCCGAGCACCGTCGGGTGACACCGTGAACGCGTGCGGGGCGCCCAGCGTGAAGCGCTGGGTGCGGGCCTGACGGCGTGGGAAGGAGTGCTCTCCGGAGGTCATTCCCCGAGGCTACTGATCCGGAGACGGTCATGCGCCCCTCGTGCTGCGATGCACCGATCCATGCGTACACACGGAAAGTTATGATCGATAGCGTTCGGTGGGTATACCTCTGCCGGCGCGTGTGTTGACGTACGACCCTTTGTCGCTCGGGCTGTTGTCGTTACCGGATGTTCCGGCTGTGTTGGAGGTGGGCTGCCGTGGCGCTCTCGATCTCGGCGGTGGTGCTGTTCCTGATCCTCGTCGTCGTACTGATCAAGAAGTCCGGCCTGAAGGCGGGGCACGCGATCGTCTGCGTCCTGCTCGGCTTCTATCTGGCCAGTTCCTCGGTGGCCCCCACTATCAACGAGTTGACGACCAACGTGGCGGGCATGATCGGGGACATCAAGTTCTGACCCGCTTCGAGCCGGCGGGCTCGTAGGCTGGGGGCATGACCGAACTGCCCGAGCGGCGTCTGCTCCTGGTGCACGCCCACCCCGACGACGAGTCGATCAACAACGGCGCCACCATGGCCGCGTATGCCGCGGACGGCGCCCAGGTCACCCTGGTGACCTGCACACTCGGCGAGGAGGGCGAGATCATCCCGCCCTCGCTCGCGCATCTCGCGGCCGACCGGGACGACGCGCTGGGCGCCCACCGGGCCGCCGAGCTCGCCGCCGCGATGAAGGAGCTCGGGGTCACCGACCACCGCTTCCTCGGCGGCCAGGGCCGGTACCGGGACTCCGGGATGCTGGGCGCCGAGCAGAACCACCGCGAGGGCGCGTTCTGGGCCGCCGACGTGGACGAGGCGGCCGCGCCGCTCGTCGGGATCGTCCGCGAGGTACGCCCCCAGGTCCTGGTCACCTACGACCCCGACGGCGGGTACGGCCACCCCGACCACATCAAGGCGCACCGGGTGGCGACCCGCGCCGTCGAGCTCGCCGCCGAACGGGCCTTCCGGCGCGATCTGGGCGACCCGCACACCGTCGCCAAGGTCTACTGGAACCGCGCGCCGCGCTCGGCGGTCGAAGGGGCCTTCGCGCGGCTGCCCGAGCGACTGGCGGCGTCACCGTTCACGCGGGCGGCGAGCGTCGGTGACGTACCGGGCGTGGTGGACGACGTACGGGTGACCGCCGAGATCGACGGACGCGGGTTCGCGGCGGCCAAGGCGGCGGCGATGCGCGCGCACGCCACCCAGATCGAGGTGGCGGGACCGCTGTTCGCGCTCTCGAACGAGCTGGCCCAGCCGCTTTTCGCGACCGAGTACTACGAACTGGTGCGGGGCGAGCGGGGGTCGGCGCCCGGCGAACGGGAGACGGACCTGTTCGCGGGCCTCGGGCTCGGCCCCGGCCTGGGCTCGGGAACGGAGGCGTCGTCATGAGTGCGCCCGGTGGGTTTCTGACCCAGCCGCCCAAAGCGGGACGTATCGCGGCATACGTGATGTTGGCGGTGCTCGGGGTGCTGGCGGGCGTCGCGGGTGCGCTGGTGCAGGCCGCCTGGTTCCCTGGAGGGCTGCTGCTCGCGCTGGTTGGCGCGACCGGGGTGTTCCTGGGCGGGGCGCGCTCGCTCGGCGGCCAGGGCGGTGTGCTCGCGCCCGCGGTGGGCTGGCTGCTCGCGGTGGTCCTGCTGACGACCAGCAGGCCCGAAGGCGACTTCGTGTTCGCCGCCGGACTGGGCACGTACCTCTACCTCCTGGGCGGGATCGCGATCGCTGTGATGTGCGCCACGGTCTGGCTGCCGCGGCGACCAGCGGAGCCCACGGCCCGACTTGGGAAGTGACCTACCGCTTCGGCCCCCGCGCGGTACGGGTTTGGCGGCGGTCAGGGCGAGAGGGCCGGGCGCGGCCAGTATGGTGGTGCGCGCCGCCGAGCTGCCCGCGCAGGGTGTTGTGACCTGAAACTTGGAATTGGCGGGCGGCGGAGCCGATCGGGAGAACCTGCCTTGAGTCGTGAAACTGACAGTTCGTCCTCCGGGCCGCAGAGGCGCGGGGGTGCCGCGTACCCGTCCGGGACACCGCCGTACGGATCGCCCGCGGGCGCCCGCGAGCCGGGGACGGGGGTGGACGCGGACCAGCGGGCCGCCGAGACGCGGCCCGACGAGTCCTCAGAGACGCAGACGACGCTGACTACACGCGTCCGGATCAACATCCCCGGTTCGCGGCCGATTCCGCCCGTGGTGATGCGTACACCGGTGAACGAGGGCGACAAGTCGGGCTCGGGGGCCGGGGACACGGGCGCGCCCGCTCCGGCCGGCTCGGCGGGCGGCGCGGGGCGCGCTTCGGGGGGTGCCTCAGGGGGCGTCTCGGGGGGTGCGTCCGCGGGCTCCGCGCGGAGCGACCAGACGGCGGGCGGCTCGGGCGGCGTGAGCGCGGCTGGCGCCGGGGCGGCTTCGGCTTCGGCGTCGGCTGACGGTCCGGCCGAGGGGAAGGCGAGCGACTGGTTCTCGCCTCGCAAGCCGCCTGCCCCCGCGCGGGGCTCCGGCGGCGCGCCGGGCGGTCCGGGCGGTCCGGGCGGCTCAGGTGGTGGCCCCGGCGGCCCTGGCGCGGGTGCGCCGGGGAGCGGCGTACCTGGGGCTGGCGGTCCGGGTGCTGACGGTCTGGGCGGCCCTGGCCCCGGCGGTCCGGGTGGCCCCGGCGGTTCCGGCGGTCCGGGTGCTGGCGGTCCGGGTGGTCCGGGTGCTGGCAGTCCGGGCGGTCCGGGTGCTGGCGGTCCGGGTGGTCCGGGCGGTCCGAGCGGTCCGGGTGTTGACACGCGTGGCTTCGATACGCACGGCTCCGGCGGCGCCTCCCAGCACGGCGGTCCCCCTTACGGCCCCGGCAACGGCCAGCCCACGGGCCCGACCACGGGTCCCGTCACCGGCGAAGGCCCCGGCTTCCGGCAGGACGGCGGCACGCCCGCTGGCGGTACGCCCGCGGGCGTACCGCCCCGGATGAGCGACGACACCGCACAGCTCACCCCGCAGCCCCCGGCCCCGGTACCGGCCCCCGGCCCCGGTGGCCAGGTCTCCGGCGACACCCTGAACAGCGGCATCCCCACGGCCCTGCCCGCCCAGGGCGCGTTCCCGCCCGGTCCGCAGGACGGACCTCCGGCGCGTCCGGGCCTGGACGCGCCGCGGCCGTCCGCCCCCGCCAGCCGGGCCCCCAAGAAGAAGGGCCGCAGCAAGCTGATGCTCGCCGGGGTCGGCGTGGTCGTCATCGCCGGCGGCCTGTACGGCGCCGGGCTGCTGATGAACCACTCGGACGTGCCCAAGGGCACCACCGTGCTCGGCGTCGACATCGGCGGCGGCACCCGCGACGACGCCGTCAAGAAGCTGGACGCCGCGCTCGGCGAGCGGGCGACCCAGCCCATCGAGCTGTCCGTGAACGGCGAGAAGGCCGAGCTGACGCCCGCACAGGCGGGGCTCAGCCTCGACGACCAGGCCACCGTGCGCGCGGCCGCGGTCAGCGACTACAACCCCGTGTCGGTGGTCGGCTCCCTGTTCGGCGGCGAACGGACCGTGGACCCGGTCATGCCGACCGACGAGGAGAAGCTGGCCGACGCGCTGGAGCGGGTCGTCGGCGGCCAGAACCCGGCGAACGAGGGCGGCATCAAACTCGAGGCGGGCAAGGCGGTCCCCGTCTACGGCAAGCCCGCCAACAAGGTGAACATCCAGGGCGCCGTCACCGCCGTGCGCGCGGCCTACCGGGCCCAGGTGGAGACCGGCCAGCGGCGGCCGGTCGAGCTCCCCGTGGCGACCACCGACCCCAAGGTCACCAAGGCCGAGGTCGACCGCATGATGAAGGAGTTCGCCGAGCCCGCGATGTCCGGACTGATCACGGTGCGCGCGGAGACCGGCCAGACGGTGTCGTTCAGCCCGGAGAGGTCGATTCCCAAGTTCGTGAGCGTGGTCGCCGACAAGGACGGCAAGCTCACGCAGAAGTACGACCTGGAGGCGCTCCAGGACCTGTACGGCACGATCTTCGACGGCGTGCTGATCACCAAGGCCGACGGCAGCAAGAAGCAGCTCAGCCCGCAGGAGGTGGCCGCCGCCGCCGGGCAGGCCATGCTCGGCAAGACGCCTCAGGAACGGATCGTCACCATCCCGACGAACCCGAACTGAGCCGCCGCGCGTACGCCGCCGCACCGCGCTGCCCGTACCCGCCCCCCGTGTCGCCGCCCCTTCGGCACCCTCCTGCCGAAGGGGCGGTCCGCCGCGTGCCGTGGGGAGATCAGTTGAGCATCGCGCGCGCCTCCCGAGCCTGCCGCCGGACGCGTTCGGCCGCCTGAGCGTCGACCGCGTCCACCACCTCGGCGTACGCGTCCAACTCGGCCGCGCCGGTACGGAACTCGCCGCGCCGCACCAGCAACTGGGCCCGCTCATAGCGCAGTCTGGCCGGATGCGAGGGCAGCAACAGCGACAGGTCCACCGCCCACAGCGCCACGTCGGAGTGCTCGGGACGGGCCGCGGCCCAGGCACGGATGTTGTTCAGCACGCGCAGCACGATGTCCAACGGGTCGGCGGGCCCCAGCGCCGACGGGTCGAGCGACGCCCCGGTGGCCCCCGCGACCAGCAGCTCCGCGTCGCTCCCCGACAGCACCCGCCCCCGGTCGAAGGGGTCGGCGAGCACCTGGTCGTCGGCGGGCCCGAACCCGACCACGAAGTGTCCGGGCAGCGCCACCCCGTACACCGGCGCGCCCGCCCGCCGCGCGACCTCCAGCCACACCACGGACAGCAGGATCGGCAGCCCGCGCCGCCGCCGCAGCACCGTGTGCAGCAGCGAGGACTCCAGGCGCCGGTAGTCGGCCGGTGAGCCCCCGAAGCCGCAGCGCTCGCCGAGCAGCTCGGCGAGCACCCGCGCCCACGCGCGGGGACCGCCGGGCCGGAACGGCAGCAGCCCGGCGAGCCGGTCCAGCTCGATCTGCGCCGCGTCGATGCCCGCCTCGTCGAGCGCCGGGTCCGCCTCCGCGCCCACCAGCAGACAGAGCAGCGCCAGATCGGGACGCTCGGACCTGGCTTCGTCGGCGAACCGCTGCCGCCGGTCGGGCGTGGGAGTGCGCATACGTGTCGGTTCCTTCTCTCTGTGCCTGTCCGTCTCTCCGCGCCAGTCCGTGTCTGCCTAGTCCGTCGTGTAGTGGTGGTAGCGGTGGTGGGGCGCGAAGCCCATGCCGTCGTACAGCCGCAGGGCGCCCTCGTTGTCCGTCTCGACCTGGAGCCAGGCCGCCGACGCGCCCTCCTCCAGGGCGCGTCGGGCGAGCGCCGCCATGACCGCCGTGGCCAGCCCCTGGCGGCGCTGCTCGGGCGCCACCTCGACCGCCATGAACCCGGCCCACCGGCCGTCCACCACACACCGCCCGATCGCCGCGGGGACGTCCCCGGTCTCGCCCGGCACGGACGCGAACCACACCGACGGGCCGCTCGTCAGCACCTTGGTCACCACAGCCTCAGGAGCTCCGGACACTCCGAACCGCTGGTAACGGCGCAACCACCCCGCGTCGACCGACCGCGACAGCCGCACCCGCGCCGCGTCCGGGCTGTCCAGGTCGCCGATCGCCGCGAGCGCGCCGACCAGGACCTCGGCGCTCACCGCGCGCGTCCAGCCGCGCCGCTCCAGCTCCGCGCCGAGCAGCTCCTGCGTACTGTCGTCGGCGCCCGTGGCGATCTGGAAGTACGAGGGCAGCCCGCGCGCCCCGTACCAGTCGCGTACGAGGCCCAGCGCCTCGTCCAGCTCCCGGCCCGGATCACCGAGCGGCAGCACCGAGTTGGCCCGCCGGGTGAAGCCCTCCCGTCGCCCGGCCACCGCCCCTCCAGGACGCGCCTCGCGCGGCGCCTCCTGGACCGCGGCCCGCAGCTCCCACCCGCCGAGCCACTCGTGCTCCACCGGCTGCCACGCGCGCGCGGTCACCCGCGTGAGCTCCGTGAAGGAGGCGGCGGGGCCCCGCCGCCGCGCGGGGGCGGCGGGCACCGTTTTTCCGGCCACCAGCGCGGATTCCGCGATCTGGACACGCCCCCCGGACTTTCGTGTGAGGAACAGCACACCGTCGTCCCAGGATGTGAGCACCCCTACCGCGTCAGTGAACTTCCCGCCCGTCTCCCCAGAGTTGGTCAGGTAGCGAACGGACACGCGTTTGCCCACGTCAGCGGCGGTAATGTGGACTTCAAGGCGGCCGCCTCCGATGATTTCCACAGCTCGGTCCACCCCTCCTGTTCGGATCTTGGCCAGGAACGGAGATACTAGGTGCGGGCATCGACGACGCCGCGCTCCCGCGCGCCAGGCGGCGGAGCCTGAGGAGGCCCGCCGGCGCCCTATCGAGGAGGAACGACAGCGTGACCTACGTCATCGCGCAGCCTTGTGTCGACGTCAAGGACAAGGCGTGCATCGAGGAGTGCCCGGTCGACTGCATTTACGAGGGCAACCGGTCCTTGTACATCCACCCGGACGAATGCGTCGACTGTGGAGCCTGTGAGCCGGTTTGCCCGGTCGAGGCGATCTTCTACGAAGACGACACTCCTGAAGAGTGGAAGGACTACTACAAGGCGAACGTGGAGTTCTTCGACGAGCTCGGTTCGCCTGGTGGTGCCAGCAAGCTCGGCCTGATCGAGCGGGATCACCCGTTCATCGCCGGGCTTCCGCCGCAGAACCAGTAACACGGCCGCTCGCGCCGCCTCGGTCCCGTACGGCACCCACCGCCGTACGGGACCGAGGCGTTTGCGCATCGAGCTCCGGCACCCGTACGCCCGTCCGATACAAGAAAGTTGCCCCCTGTGTCTCCTGGCTCTCCTGCCTCTCCCGCCTTCGCGGTGTCCGGCCGCCTGCCGGTCTTCCCCTGGGACAAACTGGAGCCCTACAAGGCCACCGCCGCCGCGCACCCGCGGGGCATCGTGGACCTGTCGGTCGGCACGCCCGTCGACCCGGTGCCCGAGCTGATCCAGCGGGCCCTGGTCGCCGCCGCGGACTCGCCGGGCTATCCGACGGTGTGGGGCACCGCGGAGCTGCGGGACGCGATCACGGGCTGGTGCGGGCGGCGGCTCGGGGCGCGCGGGCTCACGCATCGGAACGTGCTGCCCGTGGTCGGCTCCAAGGAGCTGGTGGCCTGGCTGCCGACCCAGCTCGGCCTCGGTCCGGGCGACCGGGTCGGCTATCCGCGGCTGGCCTACCCCACGTACGAGGTGGGCGCCCGGCTCGCACGGGCCGAGTACGTCTCGTACGAGGACCCGACCGAGCTCGACCCGGACGGCCTGAAGCTCCTCTGGCTCAACTCGCCCGCCAACCCCACCGGCCGGGTGCTGGCCAAGGACGAGCTGATCCGGATCGTGGCCTGGGCGCGCGAGCACGGCGTCCTGCTCGTGTCGGACGAGTGCTATCTGGAGCTGGGCTGGGAGGCCGAGCCGGTCTCGGTGCTGCACCCGGACGTCTGCGGCGGCTCGTACGAGGGCCTGGTGGCCGTCCACTCGCTCTCCAAGCGCTCCAACCTGGCCGGGTACCGCGCCGCGTTCCTCGCGGGCGACGCGGCGGTGCTCGGGGAACTGCTCCAGATCCGCAAGCACGGCGGGATGATCACGCCCGCGCCGGTGCAGGCCGCCACGATCGCCGCGCTCGGGGACGACGCCCATGTCGCCGAGCAGCGCGCCCGGTATGCGGCCCGCCGCGAGGCGCTCCGGGACGCCCTGCTGAAGCACGGCTTCCGTATCGAGCACAGCGAGGCGAGCCTGTATCTGTGGGCGACCCGCGACGAGTCCTGCTGGGACACGGTGGCCCAGCTCGCCGAGCGGGGCGTGCTGGTCGCTCCGGGCGACTTCTACGGACCGGCGGGGGAGCGGTTCGTGCGGGTGGCGTTCACGGCCACGGACGAGCGGGTCGCCCAGGCGGTCGAACGCCTGAGGTAGCCGAGCGCCTGGGGTAGCCGAACGCCTGACGCCTGGGATTAGGGGCGTGGCGTGGCAGCACGCATGGAGCGGGCCCGGAAGCCGCGACTTCCGGGCCCGCTCCATGGGGGCGTATCGGCACGTACCGGGGCGTACCAGGGCGCACCGGGGCGTACGGCTCAGCCGAGCGGGAGGCCGCCGCCCACCGCGTCGGTGGGCACGCCGCCGGTCAGCGCGTCCGTGGGCAGCCCGCCGGTGGGCAGACCGCCCATGAGGCCGCCCTCGGCCGCGGTCTGACCGGTCTCGCCGAGCGTCTCGGCGGCGCTGCCCGCGACGTCGCCGGCCGCGCGCTCCGCGACCGGCGCGGCGGTCGTCACGGCCTTGCCGCCGGTCCTGCCCGCGGCGGGCGTGGCCTTGCTGACGGCGTTGCCGCCGGCCTCGCCCGCCATCTCGCTGACGCTCTGCGCGGTGCCGTCCACGGCCTCGACGGCGTTGTCCAGCTGGGTCAGTCCGCCCAGGTTGGAGGTGTCCGGGAGTTCCGCGGCACTCGCCGAGCCGGCCGCACCGACCGCGGGCACCGCTCCCGCTGCGACGAGCAGCGCGGCCTGGGCGATCCGGCGGGTCAGGGGGAGAGACATGATGCTCCTTAGGACGGAGGAAACATTGGCGTACGGACGCCGTGACTACCGCCCGAAGCCGGGGAAGGTTGCGGCGAGGCAACGTAAAGAGTTGGTAATGCATCGCATTATCACTTGCGGATAAAGGTGGACAAGCGGGACGGAGCGCGAGGGTCCCGCTGAGGCCCTGAGGGGGCTCACAGGCCGGTGTTTCCAAGGGTTCTGCCCGCTGAGGGCAGGGGCGCGGCGCTGGTGTCGCACGGATGTCGCGGAAACGTCGCCTTCGCGTGCTCGGCGTCCCTCTGCCGGGTGAACGCCGGTACTACCGGGCCATGACGATCAGGACCTCGTCGGCCTCGGCGCGACCGTTCGTCTTGCGCCACTTCCGGCCGGATTCCTCGCCGGTCCACTCCCGGCCCGCGTAGGCGACCCGCTCGATGTGCAGGACGGACGACTGCGCCACCGCCCACTGCGCCACCTCCCAGCCGCGCCGCGCGTCCGCGCCGTCGCCGCCGTCCGCCGCGGGCACCGGGACCGCCACGGTGCGCGACGGGTCGGCGGCCCCGGCGGCCCGGCCCGCGTCACCCGCGTCACCCGCGGCGCTCGCGTCACCCGCATCGCCCGCGCCGCCGCCCTTGGCGTCGGCCTTGGCGTCGTCCGCCGCCCCGGTGCGCGGCAGCACGTCGCGCCCGAAGTCGCGGACCAGCGCCTCACGCACCCGCGTCGCGTCGCCGCTGGCCGAGCCCACGCTCACGCCGCAGGTCAGCGACGCGGCGGCGCGGCCGGTCAGGGCCGCGGCCAGCAGCGTCGCGTCCGGCTCGTGCTTGGCGTACGCCTGCGGGAAACCGCTGCGCTGCACCCGCTGCGCGGCGTCCGTCAGCGGCAGCCGCGTGTACCCCGGAATCTCCGCCAGGTGCTCGTAGAACTCCCCGGCCGCGTACGCCGGGTCCATGATCTGCTTCCTGGTGCCCCACCCCTGCGAGGGGCGCTGCTGGAACAGGCCGAGCGAGTCCCGGTCGCCGTAGTCGATGTTCCGCAGTCCGGACTCCTGCAGCGCGGTCGCCAGCGCGATCGTCACGGCGCGCTCCGGCATCCCGCGCGAGGTGCCGACCGCCGAGATCGTCGCGGCGTTCACCGCCTGGTCGACCCCGAACTCGTAGGTCGCGCCGTCACCGGCGGCGGACACGACGACACACCGGGGGGAGGGCCTGCCGCCGCCCGCGTAGTGGGCCGCCAGATAGCCCGCGAGCGCCAGCAGCACGGCGACGGCGGCCCCGGTTCGCAGGAGGCGGCCGCGCCCGAAGGAAGAGGAGGGCTGCTCGGACACCGGCCTACCGTACTGGAGTCCGGGATACGGCCAAAGCTCGGCACTGGAGTCCGGGATATGGCTGAAAGCTCGGCGAACTGGCGGGAACGCTAGGGTCGACGCATGCCAGACACGCCGCTTGACACCTCGCCTGACACGCCGCTCGACCTCACCCAGGACGCCGCGCGACTCACCGCGCGGCTGGTCGACTTCCCCTCCGTGAGCGGCCAGGAGAAGTCACTCGCCGACGCGATCGAGGCCGCGCTGCGCACCCTGCCGCACCTCACGGTCGACCGCTACGGCAACAACGTGGTGGCCCGTACGCACCTGGGCCGCGCCGAGCGGGTGGTGCTCGCCGGGCACATCGACACCGTGCCGATCGCCGACAACGTCCCGTCCCGGCTCGACGAGGACGGCGTGCTCTGGGGCTGCGGCACCTGCGACATGAAGTCCGGCGTCGCCGTCCAGCTGCGGATCGCCGCCACCGTCCCCGAACCCAACCGCGACCTCACCTTCGTCTTCTACGACAACGAAGAGGTCGCCGCGCACCTCAACGGCCTGGGCCATGTCGCCGCGGCACACCCCGACTGGCTGGCGGGCGACTTCGCGGTCCTGCTGGAGCCGACGAACGGCGAGGTCGAGGGCGGCTGCCAGGGCACCCTGCGGGTGCTGCTGCGCACCAAGGGGGAGCGCGCGCACTCCGCGCGCGCCTGGATGGGCTCCAACGCCGTCCACGCGGCCGCGCCGATCCTGGCGAAGCTCGCGGCGTACGAACCGCGCACACCGGTCGTGGACGGACTCCGGTACCACGAGGGGCTCAACGCCGTGGGCATCGAGGGCGGCGTCGCCACCAACGTCATCCCGGACGCCTGCACCGTGACCGTCAACTTCCGTTACGCCCCCGACCGCAGCGAGGACGAGGCGCTCGCCTTCGTCCGGGACTACTTCGCGGACTGCGAGATCGACGAGTTCGTCGTCGACGACCACACGGGCGGCGCCAGGCCCGGACTCACCCACCCGGCCGCCGCGGCGTTCATGGCGGCCGTCGGCGGCGAGGCACGGCCCAAGTTCGGCTGGACGGACGTCTCCCGGTTCAGCGCGCTCGGCGTGCCCGCGGTGAACTACGGGCCGGGGGAGCCGCTGCTCGCGCACAAGGCGGACGAGCGGGTACGGGCCGCGGACATCCCGGTCGTCGAGGAGCGACTGCGCGGCTGGCTGACGGCCTGAGGGACGCGCCGCCCAAGGGCCCGCACCCCGGCCGTCACCAGCGCGTTTCCGGTAATTCCGCCCCTGATCACCTTTGGCGACCTACGCTGAACCAACACCGTCAGCGGAAGGGGATCTTCATGGGCAGTCCGGAAGCGCAAGGGCCGCCGGAGGAGCAGTACATGGGCCCTGTGGTGCGACGGCGCGAGCAAGTCATGCCCGGCACCACGGACCAGCGGCTGCTCGACTCCATGGGCGACTCGGCGTGGTTGCACACCGACCCCTGGCGGGTGATGCGGATCCAGTCGGAGTTCGTCGAGGGCTTCGGCGCGCTCGCCGAACTCCCCAGCGCGATCAGCGTCTTCGGCTCCGCGCGCACCCAGCCGGGATCGGACGAGTACGAGACCGGGGTGCGCCTCGGCAAGGCGCTCGTGGAGGCCGGGTTCGCGGTGATCACCGGCGGCGGTCCCGGCGCGATGGAGGCCGCGAACAAGGGGGCGCGGGAAGCCCGCGGGATCTCGGTCGGGCTCGGCATCGAGCTCCCCTTCGAGCAGGGTCTCAACCCGCACGTCGACATCGGGGTGAACTTCCGCTACTTCTTCGTCCGCAAGACGATGTTCGTGAAGTACGCGCAGGGGTTCGTGGTGCTGCCGGGCGGACTCGGCACCCTGGACGAACTCTTCGAGGCGCTCACCCTGGTCCAGACCCGCAAGGTCACCCGCTTCCCGATCGTGCTGTTCGGCTCGGCGTACTGGGGTGGTCTGGTCGACTGGCTCCGCGACTCGGTGGTCGCCCAGGGCAAGGCGTCGCCGAAGGACCTCCTGCTGTTCCACGTCACGGACGACGTGGACGAGGCGGTGACCCTGGTGACCAAGGAGGTCGCTCGCTGAGCCCGGTCGCCCGCTGAGCCGCCATTCGAGACCGGAAGAAAAAGAACAAGCTGAGAGCCTGTCTTTGAGCCCAGGGAATCCGGGGCCCTACCGCCCCGCCCCGCTCCGGTCAGGCCAGCCCGCGCCGGGCCACGGCCGGTGCGCGGTGGCCCTGGATGGACGCCACCATGTCCAGCACCTGCCGGGTCTCGGCGACCTCGTGTACGCGGTACACCTGCGCCCCGAGCCACGCCGAGACGGCCGTGGTGGCGAGCGTCCCCAGGACCCGCTCCTTCACGGGCCGGTCCAGCGACTCGCCCACGAAGTCCTTGTTGGACAGCGAGACCAGCACGGGCCAGCCGGTGTCCGCCATCTCCCCGAGCCGCCGCGTCGCCTCCAGCGAATGCCGGGTGTTCTTGCCGAAGTCATGCCCCGGATCGATCAGCACGGACTCCCGCGGCACACCGAGCGACACGGCACGCTCGGCCAGCCCGAGCGTCACCCGCAGGATGTCGGCCATCACGTCGTCGTAGGCGACCCGATGCGGCCGGGTCCGCGGCCGCGCGCCGCCCGCGTGGGTGCACACCAGACCCACGCCGTGCCGGGCCGCCACCTCGGCGAGCCGCGGATCGACCCCGCCCCACGCGTCGTTCAGCAGATCGGCCCCGGCCGCGCAGACCGCGTCGCCGACGTCGTGCCGCCAGGTGTCGACGCTGATCACCACGTCCGGGTGCCGCCTGCGCACCTCGGCGACGAACCCGACCGTGCGCCGTGCCTCCTCCTCGGCGGTCACCTCCTCCCCCGGACCGGCCTTCACCCCGCCGATGTCGATGATGGCAGCGCCCTCTGACACCGCCTGCTCCACTCGGGCGAGCGCGGGCTCGTCACGGAAGGTGGCGCCCTGGTCGTAGAAGGAGTCCGGGGTCCGGTTGACGATCGCCATGATCACGGGCTCGTGCGCGCCGAACTCGCGCCGCCCGAGCCGCAGCGGACTGTGCGTTCCCGCGCTCTGCATCCCCTGGTTCCTCCTCGCATCGGTCGCCTGACCCTAACTGTCGGTGCCGCGTGGCACGATCGGACCCGAACTGTCGAAATGGCGCGCTCCAGGGAGATGCACGTGTTCTGGTTCCTGCTCATCGCGCTCGTGGTGGTGATCGCCGCGGTCACCCTGGCCGTGCTGGGCGGCGGCGAGTCCGCGCCGCTCCCCGAGGCGCAGCCCGAGCTTGTCGCGAGCCCGCTGCCCGCGGACCGCCCGGTCGGCTGGGCCGACGTACAGGCGCTGCGCCTGCCGATGGTGCTGCGCGGCTACCGCATGGCGGACGTGGACGACGCGCTCGCCCGCCTCGGCGCCGAGCTGGCCGAGCGGGACGCCAGGATCGCCGAGCTGGAGGCCGCGCTGGCCGGGTCCCAGGCCGCGGCGGTCAGCGGCCCCGGCCTCTTCGACGGCTACCGGCCGCAGGACGCCGTCCCCGGCCCCGCCACCTCGACCGCCGCCCCCGCGCCGTCCGCCCTGTCCGGCCCCGCAGACCCGGCCGCCCCGTCCGAGGAGCCCCGGTCATGAGCGCCGCGCTCGCGGGGCCCGACGGCACACCCCGCTGCCCCTGGGCCCTCTCGGCGGACGACTACATCGCGTACCACGACGACGAGTGGGGCCGTCCGGTCCACGGCGACGACGCGCTCTTCGAGCGGCTGTGCCTGGAGGCCTTCCAGTCGGGCCTGTCCTGGATCACGATCCTGCGCCGCCGCGAGGGCTTCCGCCGCGCCTTCGCCGACTTCGCGATCGGCTCCGTCGCGGCCTTCACGGAGCGGGACGCGGAGCGGCTGCTCGCCGACCCCGGCATCATCCGCAACCGCGCCAAGATCGAGGCGGCACTCGCCAACGCGAAGGTGCTGGCCCAGTGGCCCGCGGGCGAGCTCGACGCGCTCATCTGGTCGCATGCCCCCGATCCGGCGACCCGGCGGGCCCCGCGCACGCTCGCGGACGTACCGGCGATCACCGACGAGTCGAAGGCCCTGGCCAAGGCGCTGAAGGCACGCGGCATACGGTTCGTCGGCCCCACGACGGCGTACGCCCTGATGCAGGCGTGCGGCCTGGTGAACGACCACGTCGCCGACTGCGCCTGGCGCACCGCCCCGAAACCCGCCCCCGCGACCAGCGCCAAGGCCACGCCCTAGGTCCTGTCTTCAAACTCCCGTCGTCGCCCGGAGGGCGGCCTCGCGGCGTCAGGTGCGTGCTCTCGGCGTGCCGGGTGCGGGCCCTCGTACTGGACGTACTTGGGTCTGCGCCCGGTGCGGCGAGAGTGCGTGCATGGCGTCGCGAGGCAGACGGGAGTTTGAAGACAGGGCCTAGCGGCCCAGGTACTTCGGGCGTTCCTTGGCGATGAACGCCTGTACCGCGATCGTGTGGTCGGCGGACGCCCCGGCCCGGCTCTGCAGCTCGTCCTCCTTCTCCAGGGTCTCGGCCAGCGTGTGGCCCGCCCCGTACGCGAGCGACTCCTTGATCGCCGCGTAGGCGAGCGTCGGCCCCTCGGCGAGCTCACGGGCCGTCTTCGCGGCCTCGGCGGCCACGTCGGCCGCGGGTACCAGCCGGTTGGCGATGCCCAACTCGTACGCCTCCTGGGCCTTGACGGAGCGCGGGAACAGCAGGAGGTCGGCCGCCCGGCCGGGACCCACCACGCGCGGCAGCGTCCAGGAGATCCCGGAGTCCGCGGTCAGCGCGACCCCGGCGAACGAGGTGTTGAAGGAGGCGGTGTCCGCGACGACGCGATAGTCGGCGGCCAGGGCGAAGCCGAAGCCCGCGCCCGCGGCGACGCCGTTCACCCCGGCGACCACCGGCTTGGGCATCTCGGTGAGCGCCCGGACCACGGGGTTGTAGTGCTCGCGTACGGTGCTCATCGTGTCGTCGCCGCCGGACTCCTGGGCGGCGGTCAGCGTCCCGATGTGCTCCTTGAGGTCCTGCCCGACGCAGAAGGCCCTCCCGGTCGCGGTCAGCAGCACCGCGCGCACCGCGGGATCCGCCGCGGCCGCCTGGGCCGCGTCCCGCAGGGCGACCTTGGCCTCCGTGTTCATGGCGTTCATGGCGTCGGGGCGGTTGAGCGTGATCGTCGCGAGCCCGTCGGTCACCTCGTAGAGCACGGTGTCGGCCATGGAAGGGGTCCCCTTTGTCATGTGTGTCGAGTGCGTCTGGTTCGTCGAGATCAAGTGTGTGCAGAGCACAGCATGACCGACACCGGATGCCTCGGGCAGACGCTGGAGGGTGTGACCTGCGTCAAACGGCGTGTGCCGGTACCGGTGGGCGCGGGGGCGCGGTATCGCGACCGCATCGCCGAATTGAGTGGTTTTGGTCAGGTGCGTTGCGCAAGCGATACGGACCGATGTTGTTCATCGGGTCCGGCGATGCGGGATAATGACCTGGAAGCAATGTGTTCGATGCCGGTGTCAGAGCACCTTTTCATGGGGCCGCCGGCTGCGATGAGCTGGTTTCAGGAAGGGGAACGAGCATGGCGGCCATGAAGCCGCGGACGGGCGACGGCCCGCTCGAGGTGACCAAGGAGGGGCGGGGCATCGTCATGCGCGTTCCGCTCGAAGGCGGCGGTCGGCTTGTCGTCGAGCTGACCCCGAATGAAGCCGAGGAGCTCGGTGAGGCCCTGAAGAAGGTCGTCGGCTAGCGGCAGCGCCCTTCAACCTGCCACTGCCCCGGCACGCTGACAGCGTGCCGGGGCAGTGGCACGTCTGGGGCGGCCTGGCCCGCTCGGGGCGTGCGGTCAGCGCCGTACGGCGCAGAGCAGCCCGTCGCCGACCGGCAGCAGCGAGGACACCAGGTCGGGGCTCTCCCGCACGGCGCGCAGCAGCTCCCGCACCCTGAGCACCTCGGCCGGCTGCGGCCCCGAGTCCACCGTGCGGTCGTCCGCGAAGACGCCCTCGAAGCAGACCAGACCGCCAGGTCGCAGCAGGCGCAACGATTCAGCGAGATAGTCCGGGAACTCGAACCGGTCGCCGTCGCAGAACACGAGGTCGTAGCCGCTGTCCGCGAGCCGGGGCAGCACCTCCAGGGCGCGGCCCGGAATGAACCGCGCGCGGTTGCTGGCGAACCCGGCGTCACGGAAGGCCTGGCGGGCGAACTGCTGGCGCTGGGGCTCGACGTCGACCGTGGTCAGTACGCCGTCGGGGCGCATGCCGTGCAGCAGATGGATGCCGGACACGCCGACCCCCGTCCCGATCTCGGCCACCGCCTTGGCGTCCGTGGTCGCCGCGAGCATCCGCAGCGCGGCGCCGGTGCCGGGCGACACCGCGCGCAGCCCTGCCTCCACGGCCTGGTCCCTGGCCCGGAGCAGCGCTTCGTCCTCGGCGACAAAGGCGTCGGCGAACGCCCAGCTCGTCTGCCGGTTGGCGGTAATGAGCCTCTCCTGTCCCCGTGTTCGGCGGTGATGCGGCGGTGTGCGGCGGCCTTGACCTGCCCGTGACTGTATCCGTTGGCGCTGGGAACCCGCAGATGGGACCGGGCGTTATGGAGAGGTGAGGGAGAAGCGCACCGTCAGCGGTGCCGAGCCACAGCGAGAACTTCCAAATTCACGTAAAAACGCTTATCCGGAGCTAACGGGCGAGGTGGTTATGGTAGGGGCTCCACTGGACACCACCAGAGCCGACAGGGGAGGTGCGGCTGCGACCGGTGACCGGGGCGGAGCGCCGCGCTGGCGGCGCCTTCTCAGGTCGGCGGGCGAGCCGAAATCCGTGACTGACAACGCTGACGTCCGTTCCCGCTTTCCCGACTCCGCACAGACCGCGACCTTCGCCGCAGCCGCGGATTCGCAGGCGTGGACTCCGCCCACCTGGGAGGAGATCGTCAGCACGCACAGCGCACGGGTCTATCGCCTCGCCTACCGCCTGACGGGCAACCAGCACGACGCCGAGGACCTCACCCAGGAGGTCTTCGTCCGCGTCTTCCGCTCGCTGTCGACCTACACGCCCGGCACCTTCGAGGGCTGGCTGCACCGCATCACCACCAACCTCTTCCTGGACATGGTCCGGCGCAAGCAGCGCATCCGCTTCGACGCGCTCGGGGACGACGCCGCCGAGCGGCTGCCCAGCCGGGAGCCGTCCCCGCAGCAGGTCTTCCAGGACACCCACTTCGACGCGGACGTGCAGCAGGCGCTGGACACCCTGGCGCCCGAGTTCCGCGCCGCCGTGGTGCTCTGCGACATCGAGGGGCTGTCGTACGAGGAGATCGCGGCGACCCTGGGCGTCAAGCTCGGCACGGTCCGCAGCCGTATCCACCGCGGCCGCTCCCAGCTGCGCAAGGCCCTGCAGCACCGTTCGCCCCAGGCCCGCGCCGAGCGCCGCTCGCTCGCGGTCGCGGGCGCCGGGGTGTTGGAGGGAGGGGGCGCGACCGCGTGAACGGCTCCTGTCCGACACCTGCCGAGCAGCACCTCGGGGACCGCCTCGCCGCCCTGGTGGACGGCGAGCTGGGCCATGACAGCCGCGAGCGGGTCCTCGCGCACCTCGCGACCTGCCCCAAGTGCAAGGACGAGGCCGACGCTCAGCGTCGTCTGAAGACCTATTTCGCCTCCACCGCGCCGCCGGGCCCGTCCGCGAGCTTCCTGGCACGCCTCCAGGGACTCCCCGCCGACGGCGACGACGAAGACCGGGGCGAACCCGGCGCGCCGCCCCTAGGCGGCCTGCTCGCCGACCGCGCCTTCACGGCGCGGGCCGACGGCGTCTTCGGCCTGCGCCAGGACCGGTTCGGATACGACCACTCCGACGCGCACGGCGAGATACTGCCCGGCGCGGCGCATGCGCGGGGCTTCCGCATCCACGAGGTCGGCCGGTCCGCCTCGCCCGAGCGCTCCGGCGGTTCGCGCGGTCGCCGGTTCGCCTTCGCGGCCGCAGGGGCGATGTCGCTGGCCGCGATCGCGCTCGGCGGGGTGTCCACGGGCGTTCCGACCGCGGCCGAACCAGTCGAGCCGCGGGGCGCCAAGGCCAGTCCGCAGCAGCGGGCGCCCAGCGGCGTCTCCGCCGCCAGCAGCGGCGAGACCCAGCGCCGCCGGGGCGGCGGCCTCTCGTCCGTGTCGCAGGGGCAGCGGTCCGGCGCGCTCGCCGCACCGGTCGCCTCGCCGGGCATCGGGGGCCCCGCGGTACCGGGAACGCAGCAGCAGCGACAGCCGCGCACGCTGACGGGCCCGTATGCCGCACCCTCCCTCGCGGACGGCGGATACGCGCTGCCCGCCACGGACACCGCGCTCTGGCCGCTGATACGCACGGCCGCCGAGACTCCGCTGTATCCGAGGCATCCGCTGCATCCGACCACCGTGCCGGGTTCCCCGCCCGCTCCCGGCGGCACACCGTCACCCTCGGCGTCGGCGTCGGCCGGAGATGCGCGGGCGGCCGGCCGCTGACCGGCGCTGACCGCGGCCTCGTAAACCTGATTGAATTCTCGGTGGGCGTGCCCGCCGACGCGGGGGTGAGGCCCGAAGGCCGCGCCGTGCACCAGCTGTGGGGAGAAGATGGACGAGGGGAAGCCCGCCAGGGCGAAAGCGGATTGGTGGAGCCGACCCCGGCAAGGGCAGCCGGGCGCCGCCGCTGAGCCGTCCACGGACCAGCCGACGGACCAGCCGACCGCAGCGACGGAGGGCGTGACGGACGCCCCCGCCGCCGAGGAACCCGCCACGGACGCCGCCACGGACGCCGGAGACGAGGCCCCCGCACCGGGGGCCGAGCGCCGTCCGCTGCACGCCCCCGACCGGTACGGCACCCCGCCCTACGGCGAGCCGGGCCCCTGGGCCCCCGCGCCGCCCGTCCAGCATCCGCGGGCCACCCCGGCGCACGGCACCCCCGTACCGCCGCACGCGGGCCAGCCGGAGGCGGGACACCCCCCGGCCGACGGCCTGGGGCCGCACGGCCACCCCGCGCCGCCCCCGGACCCGGCACACCCCGCCAGCACGCCCACCGGGGGTGCCGGCATGCCCGGCGCGCCCTGGCAGCAGTACGACCCGTGGAGCACCCCGCGGCCGCAGCCGCTGCTGCCCCCGGCGGGCGCCGGATCCGGGGCCCCCGCCCGCAAGCGACGTCCCGGCGCGCTGCTGGTCGGCGCCCTCGCCATCGCCCTGCTCGCGGGCGCCGTCGGCGGCGGGGTCGGCGCGTATGTGGAGCGCAACGGCGGCATCACCGACGTACGCCTCCCGCAGGCCGACGCCGAGGACGTCAAGCGCCCCCCGGAGAGCGTCGCGGGCATCGCCGCGAGCGCCGTGCCCAGCGTGGTCACCCTGCATGTCAGCGGCGGCGGCGCGCAGGGCACCGGCACCGGCTTCGTGCTGGACGACAAGGGGCACATCCTCACCAACAACCACGTCGTCGACCCGGCGGGGTCGGACGGCCGGATAACGGTCACCTTCAGCGGCGGCGAGAGCGCCAAGGCCCGGCTCATCGGCAAGGACGCGGGCTATGACCTCGCCGTCGTCCGCGTCACCGGAGTCTCGGGCCTCAAGCCGCTGCCCCTGGGCAACTCCGACAGCGTCCAGGTCGGCGACCCCGTGGTGGCCATCGGCGCCCCCTTCGACCTGTCGAACACCGTCACCTCGGGGATCATCAGCGCCAAGGGCCGCCCGATCACCGCGGGCGGCGACGGCAGCGACATGTCCTATGTCGACGCCCTGCAGACCGACGCCCCGATCAACCCCGGAAACTCCGGTGGCCCGCTGGTCGACTCCAAGGCGCGGGTGATCGGCATCAACAGCGCCATCCGCTCCGCGGGCGGCGGCTCCGACCCGGAGGGCGGCGGCGCGCCGGCCGGTTCCATCGGCCTGGGCTTCGCGATCCCCGTCAACCTCGCCAAGCGGGTCGCCGAAGAGCTGATCAACACCGGCAAGGCCACCCACCCGGTGATCAAGGTCACCCTGGACACCCGGTTCACCGGCGACGGCGCACGGGTCGCCGACGAGACACGGGACGGCGGCCCCGCGGTCGAACCAGGCGGCCCCGCCGACCAGGCCGGGGTCAGGGCGGGCGACGTCATCACCGCCGTGAACGGCCAGCGCATCCACACCGGGCAGGAGCTGATCGTCAAGATCCGCGCGCACCGTCCGGGCGACAAGCTGGAGCTGACCCTGGAGCGGGACGGCGACAAGCGGACCCTGTCCCTGGAGCTCGGCTCCGCCGACGCCGGGTGAACGGCCAGGACAGTACCGGCCGGGCAGCGCCGCCCGGTACTGTGGACCAGCCCGTGTCTCACCGACTCGGGACCGATCGACTTGAGACCGATCGACTTGAGACCGGGCGACTCGGGACCGGGCGACTCGGGGCCAGCTGCCCACGGCCGCGGACATCGAAAGGGGCCACCAGGTGTTCAGTGACATAGGCGGACTTGAGGTACTGACGCTGCTGGTCCTCGCCGTGCTGCTGTTCGGCCCGGAGAAGCTGCCCAAGGTCATCCAGGACGTCGCGGGTTTCATCCGTAAGATCCGCGCCTTCTCAGACAGCGCCAAGCAGGACATCCGCAGTGAACTGGGTCCGGAGTTCAAGGACTTCGAGTTCGAGGACCTGAACCCCAAGACGTTCATCCGCAAGCAGCTGGACAGCGACGAGCTGGGGCTCAAGGAGATCCGCAACGGCTTCGACCTGAAGAAGGAGATGGCCGAGGTCACGGACGCCGCACACAGCCTCGACCCGAACCGGCCGCACCCGTCCGCGGGCTCGGGCGGCACCCCGGACCTGACCAAGCCCGGCGCCCCGGAGCCCGCCGGGCCCAGCGGCCC
Source organism: Streptomyces sp. O3 (assembly GCF_054788135.1). Classification (NCBI taxonomy): domain Bacteria; kingdom Bacillati; phylum Actinomycetota; class Actinomycetes; order Kitasatosporales; family Streptomycetaceae; genus Streptomyces; species Streptomyces sp. O3. The sequence continues at coordinate 72,430 of NZ_JBTVYK010000011.1, read as the reverse complement.
CGACCTGCGCAAGAGCGAAGGCCCCGACCTCCGCAAGAGCGAAGGCCCCGACCTCCGCAAGGATGGCGCGAAACCAGCCCCGGTCGAGCCCCCGCCGTTCGACTCGGACGCCACCTGAGCCCCGCGCACGGTGGTACATGGGCCCAGCGCACGGTGGCGCACGGGCCCGGCGCACGGTGGCGTGAGCCTCTCGCGCGGTGGCCGGTGAGTGACCCCGCTGTGACCCCGCCGGTGGCCGGTGAGCGACCCGCACAAGACGGGAAGCTCCGCCCCCGGCGGCTGGTGTGGCTATTCTGCTCTGTTGTCGTCCGGACTCAGGACGCCCGAGGGGGGCGGGCCGCTCCGGACCGACGGACACCGAGGAGGCGGCCGGGTTGATGGAGACGAAGAGTCAGACAGGAGCGAGCGCGGTCGACGGCTACTTGCTGGCGCCCTTCCCGTGGTACGGCCTGGACGAGGCCTTCACGGGCCCGCGCTGGCTGATGCAGGTCGGCAGCGCCGCCGACGGCTCCGTGGCGCACGGCTCGACCGGACACGGCGACGAGCCCGCGCTGCGCACCGAAGGGAGCTCCCAGCGGGACCGCTTCGCGGTCGTGGTGACCGTGCCGGTCAGCCCGGTGCGGCGCAGCACCGACGGCACCGGCGTGGTGGACGCCACCTCGGTCTCGTCGGCGGCCTGGCTGGCCGGAGTCGGCCTGCTCAGCTTCACCTGGCCGGGCCAGATGGACCACGCGCTGCGTGACGACTGGCTCGACCAGCAGACCGAGACCGCGTGGGTGCTGGCGGACGATCTGCTCAGCGCCGACTGGACGACCCTCTCGCTGCCCGTGGACGGCGTCCCGACGCCGTTCCACTACCGGGAGTCGGAGTTCGGCTGGGTGCTCGCCGGGTCCACCGAGTCCGGCGTCCACCTGGGCGCGTACGGGCGCGGCATGAGCGCGTACGGTCTGGGCTTCTCGGCGGTCAAGGACATCACCGACTACGCGTGAGCGGGCGGTACGCGCCCGTACGGCACCGGGGCCGTCCCTCACGGAGAGGGACGGCCCCGGCCGCGTACCACCGGCCCGGAACCCGCGCGATCAGAACGGGTTCAGAAAGGGTTCAGAGCGTGGTCCGGGCGTGCTCAGAACTTGTTGCGCGGGGTGACCCCGAGCGACATGCCCGCAAGACCGCGCTGCCGCCCGCCCAGCTTCCCCGCGATCGTCCGCAGCGCGGAGCCCGCCGGAGAGTCCGGGTCGCTCAGCACGACCGGCTTGCCCTCGTCGCCGCCCTCGCGCAGCCGTACGTCGATCGGGATGGCGCCGAGCACCGGAACCGTGGCGCCGGTGGTCTTGGTCAGCCCCTCGGCGACCTTCGCGCCCCCGCCGGTGCCGAACACGTCCACCATCTCGTCGCAGTGCGGGCAGGGCAGGCCCGACATGTTCTCCACCACGCCCACGATCTTCTGGTGGGTCTGCACGGCGATCGCCCCGGCCCGCTCGGCGACCTCGGCCGCGGCCTGCTGCGGGGTGGTGACCACCAGGATCTCGGCGTTCGGCACCAGCTGGGCCACCGAGATCGCGATGTCGCCGGTACCCGGCGGCAGGTCGAGCAGCAGCACGTCCAGATCGCCCCAGTAGACGTCCGCGAGGAACTGCTGGAGCGCGCGGTGCAGCATCGGGCCGCGCCACACCACCGGGGCGTTGCCCGGCGTGAACATGCCGATCGAGATCACCTTCACGCCGTGCGCCGACGGCGGCATGATCATGTTCTCGACCTGGGTCGGGCGGCCGTCCGCGCCCAGCATGCGGGGCACCGAGTGACCGTAGATGTCGGCGTCCACGACGCCCACCTTCAGCCCGTCGTCGGCCATCGCCGCGGCCAGGTTCACCGTCACCGACGACTTGCCGACCCCGCCCTTGCCGGAGGCGACCGCGTACACCCTGGTCAGCGAGCCAGGCTTGGCGAACGGCACCTCGCGCTCGGCGGTGCCGCCGCGCAGCGAGCTGGCGAGCTCGCGCCGCTGCTCGTCGCTCATCACGTCCAGCGTGACGTCCACGCGCGCGACGCCCTCGACGGCCGCGACGGCGTCGGTGACGTTCTTGGTGATGGTCTCGCGCATCGGGCAGCCGGAGACCGTGAGGTAGACCGTGACGGCCACCGCGCCATCGGCGCCGATCTCCACCGATTTGACCATGCCGAGTTCGGTGATCGGCCGGTGGATCTCGGGATCGTTGACCGTCGCGAGTGCCTCGCGCACCGCTTCTTCGGTCGGATACGTGTCGGTAGCCATACAGAAATAGTACGGCGGTGTCCCGGCCGCGCTTAAGGTCCGTCAGCGGTCGCCTTCGTCACGCCGCACCGCCGCCTCGGACGGGAACCGTGTGCGCCGCTCGTCCAGGTCCCTGACCAGGTCCTGGAGTTCGGAGCGGATCCAGTCACGGGTCGCGACCTCGCCGAGGCCCGCCCGCAGCGCGGCGATCTCCCGCGTCAGATACTCGGTGTCCGCGATGGACCGCTCGTTCTGCCTGCGGTCCTGCTCCAGGTTGACCCGGTCCCGGTCGTCCTGCCGGTTCTGCGCGAGCAGGATCAGCGGGGCGGCGTACGAGGCCTGGAGCGACAGCGCCAGAGTCAGGAAGATGAACGGGAACTCGTCGAAGCGCAGCGCCTGGGGCGCCCAGATGTTCCAGGCGATCCACACGATGATGACGGCCGTCATCCAGACGATGAACGTCCCGGTGCCCAGGAACCGCGCGATCTGCTCCGACATCCGCCCGAACGCGTCCGGGTCCCACTCGGGCAGCACCCGGAACCGGCGCTGGGGCAGCGGCTGGTCGAGCCGCACCCGCGAGCGGTGCCGCGCGCCCGCGGGCCCGGCGGCGCGCTCCCGCTGCTCGCCGCGGTCGCCGTACCCGTACTCACCGCTCATGCGGGGCCCCCTGAGTTCCGTGCGCCGACTCCTCGAACTCGGTCTCACGCCAGTCGTCGGGCAGCAGATGGTCGAGTACGTCGTCGACCGTCACCGCGCCGAGCAGCGACCCGCTCTCGTCCACGACCGGCGCCGCCACCATGTCGTACGCGGCGAAGAAGCTGGTCAGCGAGGTCAGCGGGGTATCCGGCGCCAGGGTCTGCAGATCCTTGTCGAGCATCGAGCCGACCAGCGTGAACGGCGGGTCGCGCAGCAGCCGCTGGAAGTGCACGGTGCCCAGGAACTTGCCCGTAGGCGTCTGGTCGGGCGGTCGGCACACGTACACCTGCGCGGCCAGCGCGGGGGACAGGTCGGGGTTGCGCACCCGCGCCAGCGCGTCGGCGACCGTGGCGTCCGGCGGCAGCACGATCGGCTCGGTGGTCATCAGCCCGCCCGCCGTGCGCTCCTCGTACGCCATCAGCCGCCGTACGTCGGTGGCCTCCTCGGGGCGCATCAGCGTGAGCAGCCGCTCGGTGTCCTCCTCGGGCAGCTCGGAGAGCAGGTCGGCCGCGTCGTCCGGGTCCATCGCCTCCAGAACGTCGGCGGCGCGCTCCTCCTTGAGCTTGCCGAGGATCTCGACCTGGTCGTCCTCGGGCAGCTCTTCGAGCACGTCGGCGAGCCGCTCGTCGTCCAGAGCGGCGGCCACCTCGGCGCGGCGCTTGGGGGAGAGGTGGTGCAGCACGTTGGCGAGGTCGGCCGGGCGCAGCTGCTCGAAGGTGGCCAGCAGGCTCTCCGCGCCCTGCCCCTGCTCCTCCAGCGAGAACCCGGTGACCGCCGACCACTCGACGGTCACCGTCTCCCCCTTCCGCCGCAGCGCACCCCCCTTCCCCTTCCGGACGAAGACCCGGTCGATCTCCCAGTCCCGGCGCGCGGGCAGCTGCTGTACGGAGACGTCCAGGACGGTGACCTCCTCGCCGGAGTCGAGCAGCCGTACCCGGCGGTCCAGGAGCTCGCCCAGCACCAGCCGTTCGGTGGGGCGCTGCTCGAAGCGCCGTACGTTCAGCACGCCGGTGGTGATGACCTGGCCGGACTCGATGCCGGTCACGCGGGTCATGGGCAGAAAGATCCGGTGCCGGGTGGAGAGCTCGACGACGAGCCCGAGCAGCCGGGGCGGACGCCGCCCCACCCGGAGCATGGCGACCAGATCGCGCACCCGGCCCACATAGTCGCCGCCCGGATCGAAGGCCGCGGTACCGGCGAGATGCGACACGAAGACCCGAGGGGCGCCCGCCGCCATGCCGCGCTCCTCCCTGCTTCCGGTTTCCGGCCTGTTTCTGCCGTTATGTTCTCTAATCCGGGATTCAGGCTAGCCCGTCCCGGTCGGATGCGCCCCGGTGGAGCGTCTGGACGGCTCTCTGCCGAGTGGCGTAGGCGGCACGGGTACGCTGCCGTACTGCCGCCCCGGACACCCCCATGAGAGGCAGTGCCGCACGTGATCGCTATCCCGCAGCGCCGTTCCCGACGCAGCGCCGTTGTGCGCGCGGTGTGTGTGGGGCTGGTCGCCGGGCTCACGGGGCTCACGGGGCTCGTGGGGTGCAGCAGCAGCGCCCCGCCGCCACCGAGAGCCGATCCGGACGAGGGGACCAACGGCATCGGCAGGCTCTCCGCGACGAAGATCCAGAGCAGGACGCTCAGCGCGGCCGCCGCTGCGGACTCGGTCCGGCTGTCGGGTGCGCTGGTCACCAAGGGGCAGACCTACAAACTGGAGATGTCGCTGACCAGCGAGGGCGGCAGCGGTGAGGTCACGTCCAAGGACCGGACGTTCAGCCTGCTGCGGGTGGGCGAGCACCTCTACCTGAAGGCCGACGCCGCGTTCTGGACCGCCGTCGGCAAGGACGGCGACACGGGCAAGAGCGCGGGCGGCGCGTCGGACAAGCTCGACGGCAAGTATGTGAAGGTGCCGCAGGGCGACCCCGCGTATCAGCGGCTGAGCGGGTTCACGGACAAGAAGACCCTGCTCAAGGGCCTGCTCACGCTGCACGGCAAGCTGGCGACGGGCGAGCGCTCCGAGGTCGACGGCCAGCGCGCCATCAGGATCAGCGGAGACGCCGGGGCGGGCGGAACGCTCGCCGTGTCCCTGGAAGGCACGCCGTATCCGCTGCTCTTGGAGCGGGCCGGAGGCGCGGGCTCACTGCGCCTCACGGACTGGGGCGAGGACTTCGCCCTGAAGGAGCCGAGCAAGGACGAGACGGTCGACTACGGCCAACAGCTGCCGACGTCCTGACACGCCTTAGGTCCTGCGGCGCTTGGCGCGCTTCGCCAGGAGCCGGGGGAGCGCCTCCGGCGCCGGCTGGCGAGTGGTCGCGGGGGTGGCCGCCGGGGGCTCCGCCAGCGACCCGGACGGCAGGTCCGTCGATACGGCCTCCGGCTCCAGGCGCAGCACCCGGCAGTCGCGGGCCCAGCGCTCGGTGAGCTGGTCGGCGTCCACCGCGTTCAGCCGCTTGCCCTGGAGCTCGGCGACGGCCGCGTCCCAGGCGTCCGACCGGGGCGCCAACTCGACCGCCCGCGCGGTCCAGGCGACGATCCGGCCGCCCTTGTCCTTGCTGCGCACGGTGACCGCCACGGTCGCCCCGTCGGCGATGCCCGGCAGCGGCTGCTCGCCGGGCCCGTCGCCCACCACATGCGCCGCGCCGCCGTGCCACACGTGCCACAGCGCACGCTCCCGCCCGGCGCCCCGCACCCAGATCAGGCCGGACTTCTTGGTCGCCTCCTCGGCCAGCGCCCGGTCCAGGAGCGGCGCGGGAGTCGGCGCGGGAGTCGGCTCGGCGTCCGGTACGGCAGTCATGCGCGCAGCTTAGCCACCGGCCGGGCCGCACGGCAGGCGGGAGTACGACGCTCAGGCGGGAGTCCGACGGCAGGGCGTCTCGGGAGACGCCCCCGGCTCAGAGCCAGCCGTTGCGCTTGAGGGTGCGGTGGATGACCAGGCAGGTGCCGATGATCCCGGCGAGCACCATCGGGTAGCCGTACTTCCAGTGCAGCTCGGGCATGTGGTCGAAGTTCATCCCGTACACCCCGCAGATCGCCGTGGGCACCGCGATGATCGCCGCCCAGGACGTGATCTTGCGCATGTCCTCGTTCTGGGCGACCGTCGCCTGCGCCAGGTTCGCCTGGAGGATCGAGTTGAGCAGCTCGTCGAAGCCGAGCACCTGCTCCTGCACCCGCGCCAGGTGGTCGGCGACGTTGCGGAAGTAGTTCTGGATCTCGGGGTCGATCAGCCGCATCGGCCGCTCGCTCAGCAGCTGCATCGGGCGCAGCAGCGGGGTGACCGCCCGCTTGAACTCCAGTATCTCCCGCTTGAGCTGGTAGATCCGCCCCGCGTCCGCGCTGCGCGAGCTGCCCTTGCGGTGCGCGGAGAAGACGTCGATCTCGACCTCGTCGATGTCGTCCTGGAGCGCGTCGGCGACCGCGAGGTAGCCGTCCACGACATGGTCGGCGACGGCGTGCAGCACCGCGGACGGCCCCTTGCCGAGCAGCTCGGCGTCGTCCTGGAGCCGGTGCCGCAGTGCCCGCAGCGAGCCCTGGCCGCCGTGTCGCACGGTGATGAAGAAGTCCCGTCCGGTGAAGCACATCACCTCGCCGGACTCCACCACCTCGCTGGTGGCGGTGAGTTCGTCGTGCTCGACGTAGTGGATGGTCTTGAAGACCGTGAAGAGCGTGTCGTCGTACCGCTCCAGCTTGGGCCGCTGGTGGGCGTGTACGGCGTCCTCGACGGCGAGCGGGTGCAGCCCGAACTCCGCGGCGATACCGGCGAACTCGGCCTCGGTGGGCTCGTGCAGCCCGATCCAGGCGAAGCCGCCGTCGCGGCGCACCCGCAGCATCGCCTCGTGCGGCGTGAGCGCGGACTCGCTCTCCAGGCGGCGGCCGTCGCGGTACACGGCGCAGTCGACGACGGCCGTGCCGCCGCCGAGGTCGCGGGCGGGGTCATACGGACTGCCGTACGGGCTGTACGGGGTGCGGCTCTTGCGCAGGGACGGGCGGACGGCGGCACGCAGGTCGCGGATCATCGACATGGCGGTTTCCTTCGCACGCAGCGCGCTGCCCGCGGGGTGGCGCGGCCCGGAGCGGGGACGTACGGCTCACGGCCACGTCGCGGCGGCTTCGCTGCTGACAGAGGTCAAGCACGGAGATCAAGCGGAGACGAGACGCTCTTCCGTCATGCGACGCCTGGCTGCTTCAGGTGTTTACCCAGCTGCGGGCCGGGTAAGGAAAGCCCCGGTGAAAAGAAGCGGTCACCTGGCGGAAGAACGGGTGGTACTGCACGGTCGACTTCGATCCATCAGCCCCACCTCCTCCGGCCGGTCCCCTGTAGGGGAGATCCTCAGCGCGCTGCCCTGACCAGCCGCCAACACTATCAGCCGACCGGCGCGTCAAGGCACCGCTTGGCGGGTTCTGTACGCGTTCTATGCTCGCCGTATGGCTGATGTTCTCGCGCTGGTGGAAGCCCGGCTGCGTACCGCACTCGGTGAGCCCGACGCGCGGGCCGCGGTGACGTTCCTCGGGACCGACCGTATCGAGGTGCTGCGCTTCGCCGGCCGGGACGTCGACTCCGGCGCCGCGCTGGTCAGGTACGCCACGCTGGGGATGTCCGGGCAGCCGATGACCGACCCCGCGGCGGCGCTCGCCGACCCGGTGCGCGGCCCGCGCGCCGAGCTGATCCTGTCGGTGCGGGGCGGCGTCGCCGACACCGACAAGGTGCTTCGGACGCTGGCCGTGCTCGCCGCTTCGCCGCAGGTCGAGGGCCTGGTGCTGGCGCCCGGCGCCTCGCTTGACGTGGGGGAGCCGCTGTGGCCGGGCGCGCGGTTCAGCTCCGTACTGGTCGCGGAGCCCGGCGGCCTGGTCGAGGACCTGGAGCTGCCGGAGCCGATGGACCCGGTGGCCTTCCTGCCGCTGCTGCCGATGACGTCCAACGAGGCGGCGTGGAAGCGGGTGCACGGAGCGGCGGCGCTACAGGAGCGCTGGCTGGCCCACGCGACGGACCTGCGCGACCCGGCACGCGGCTCGGTGTCACTCGACTGACGACCCAGGGCCGGGGCCTGACTCCGGGCGCGCTCGGGCGTCCGGTGCCCGACGGCACCCGGACGGTGGTCGCGGTCTTGACCGGGCGGGCCGGTCAGGCGACCGTGGAAGAGGCGTGGAAGACGCCGGGTCGGCCGGTCGCGGCGGCCCGGAAACGACGGGCCCCCGGACGGGTGATCGTCCTTGACGCGGCGACGGCCGGGGAGGACTGTTGGGCGGTATGAGGGGCGAACCCAGTTGCCCGAAGTGCGGTGGCCGGGTCAGGGCTCCCGGCCTCTTCGCCGACGCCTGGCAGTGTGACGTGCACGGGATCGTGCATCCCCTACAGCCCGTGGTCCCGCCCAGCGTCGAGGCGCTCGGCGTCGTCGTGCACCGTACCCAGGTCCCCGTGTGGATGCCGTGGCCGCTGCCCGTCGGCTGGCTGTTCACCGGAGTCGCCTGCGCGGGCGACGACCGAAGCGGCGGGCGCGCCACCGCCGTCGCCTGCTCGGGGCCGGGGCCGCTCGGCGGGATCGGCGAGTTGGTACTGGTCGCCGAGGAGATCGGCGTAGGCCTGGGCGCGCGGTACGCGGGCATCGAGGGCCCCGACCCCGGCCCGTATCTGAGCGTCGAGAAGCCACCCCAGGCGAAGGTGCTGGCCGCCGGGCGGCCGACTCCGCTGTGGCATGTGTCGGGCGCGCCCGACGACCGGGCGGTCTTCGCCGGTGAGGCGTGCGGGCTCTGGCTGTGGGCGGTGGTCTGGCCCGAGCAGTCGGGCCTGCTGATGTACGACGAGCTGGTTCTGACGGACCTGCGGGACGCGGGCGCGGAGGTGGAACTGGTCCCCTGCGGCGCCCTGTCCCCACGCCTGCTGCACACCTGACGGACCCGCCCGCACCTGGCGGACCCGCCCGCACCTGACGGACCGCCCTCGCGCGCTCGTCCGTCTCCTCTCGTGCCGCCCCCGTCCGGCCCGTGCAGGGCCCGTGTGGGGCTCGGGCGGCGCTGAGGGCTCCGCGCGGACGTTATCCTTGAGCGTTCCCCGTACGTCCCGCCGTACGTCCCGTCAGAGTCTGGAGTAGCCGCGTGCGCGTCGATCTGCACACCCACTCCACGGCGTCCGACGGTACGGACACCCCGGCCGAGCTGGTGCGCAACGCCGCCGCCGCCGGTCTCGACGTGGTCGCGCTGACCGACCACGACACCACCCGCGGCCACGCCGGGGCCGTCGCCGCTCTGCCCCCCGGCCTCACCCTGGTCACCGGCGCCGAGCTGTCCTGCCGCCTCGGCGGCGTGGGGCTGCACATGCTGGCGTACCTCTTCGACGCCGACGAGCCCGAGCTGCTCCGCGAGCGTGAGCTGGTACGGGACGACCGGGTACCGCGCGCCCAGGCGATGATCGGCAAGCTCCAGGAGCTCGGCGTGCCGGTGACCTGGGAGCAGGTCGCGCGGATCGCCGGGGACGGCTCGGTCGGACGGCCGCACATCGCCGAGGCGCTGGTCGAGCTCGGCACCGTACGCTCGGTGTCCGACGCCTTCACGCCCGACTGGCTCGCCGACGGCGGCCGGGCCTACGTCGAGAAGCACGAGCTCGACCCCTTCGACGCGATCCGCCTGGTCAAGGCCGCGGGCGGGGTCACCGTCTTCGCGCACCCGCTCGCCGTCAAGCGCGGCGAGGTGATCCCCGAGTCGGCGATAGCCGAGCTGGCCGCCGCGGGCCTCGACGGGATCGAGGTCGACCACATGGACCACGACCAGCCGACCAGGGCGAGGCTGCGCTCCCTCGCCGACGAGCTGGGGCTGCTGGCCACCGGGTCCAGTGACTACCACGGCAGCCGCAAGACGTGCGTGCTCGGGGAGTTCACCACCGACCCCGAGATCTACGGCGAGATCACCCGTCGCGCGGCCGGAGCGTTCCCGGTCCCCGGCGCCGGGGGACAGGGAGCCTAGGCCCGGTCGGACCTAGGCCCGACAGGGCCTGGGCCCGGTCGGACCTGGGCCCGGTCGGACCTGGTGCCGACCGGCGAGCCGTCGGCATCGCCCCGCTCTGCCCTTCTCCTGCGTTTCCTCCCCTCCTCCTTTCCTCTTCTCGTTTCTCTCGCAAGGCCTCACTGTGTTCGACGCTGCCGTTTTCGGATCCCTGTTTCTCACGCTTTTTGTGATCATGGACCCCCCTGGGGTCACCCCGATCTTCCTCGCGCTGACCTCCGGCCGCCCGGCCAAGGCGCAGCGGAGGATGGCCCTGCAAGCGGTCTCCGTGGCGTTCGGCGTGATCACCGTCTTCGGTCTGGTCGGCCACCAGATCCTGGACTACCTGCATGTCTCGGTGCCCGCGCTGATGATCGCGGGCGGTCTGCTGCTGCTTCTGATCGCGCTCGACCTGCTCACCGGCAAGACCGACGAGCCGAAGCAGACCAAGGACGTCAATGTCGCCCTCGTCCCGCTGGGGATGCCGCTGCTCGCCGGGCCCGGCGCGATCGTCTCGGTGATCCTCGCGGTGCAGAACGCGGACGGGGCCAAGGGTCAGGTCTCGGTCTGGGCGGCGATCGTCGCGATGCATATCGTGCTCTGGCTGGTCATGCGGTACTCGCTGCTGATCATCCGGGTCATCAAGGACGGCGGCGTGGTGCTGGTGACGCGGCTCGCGGGAATGATGCTCTCCGCGATCGCCGTACAGCAGATCATCAACGGGGTCACCCAGGTGATCCAGGGCAGCTGACCGTCCCCGCGCGGAGTGCCCCCCGGATACGCGGAGTGCCCCCGTACGCGTCTGTCGCGTACGGGGGCACTCGGTGCGTTGACGCGCCGCTACGGCGTCAGGCGCTGTGGCGGCGGCGTGTCACTAAGCGGCGTTTCCGGCCGGGCGGATGTAGATCCGCTGGCCGATCGCGGCGGCCTGCCGCACCATCCGGTCGACGGAGGCGGCGTCCACGACGACGCTGTCCACGGCGGCGCCGTTGACGTCGTCCAGGCGCATGATCTCGAAGCGCACAGTGCGTCTCCCTTCGTCTGAGTCCTCGGTGGGTTCGTCAGAGATAACGAGTTGCACCGTACAAACATTCCCTACGCTAAGGAAATCTTTTCCGAAGCTAACTACTCACCGGTAGCGAGATCGCTTGTGCTCGCCGTGTCGCCCCCCGGACAATGGGCGGCATATGAACGACGACCTCCCCGCCGACGCCGGACTCGCGGAGATCAGCGCCCGCATCGAGCGCACCAACGAGCTGCTCAACCGCATGCTCGCCGAGGTGGCCAAGACGCCGTCGACCCATGCGATCTTCGTGGACGCCGGGTATCTGTACGCCGCCGCGGGCCGCCTCGCCGCAGGGACCGAGGACCGCAGGGCCTTCGACCTGGACGCCGAGGGGCTGATCGACGCACTGATCGACAAGGCCCGCACGATCTTCGCGGACAGCAGGCTGCTGCGCGTCTACTGGTACGACGGCGCCCGGCGCCGTATCCACACCGCCGAGCAGCAGTCGATCGCCGAGCTGCCGGACGTCAAGGTCCGCCTGGGCAACCTCAACGCCAGCAACCAGCAGAAGGGCGTCGACTCGCTGATCCGCAGTGACCTGGAGTCGCTCGCCCGGCATCGCGCCATCAGCGACGCCGCGCTGATCGGCGGCGACGAGGACCTGGTCTCCGCGGTCGAGGCGGCGCAGGGGTACGGCGCACGGGTGCACCTGTGGGGCATCGAGGCCACGGACGGGCGCAACCAGGCCGAGCCGCTGCTCTGGGAGGTCGACAGTCAGCGCACCTTCGACCTGGACTTCTTCAAGCCGTACGTCACCCGGCGCACCGCCGTCGCCACGGTTGCCGCCTACGACCAGGCGGCCAGCCGCCCCGCCCGCGACGAGGTGCGGTTCGTCGGCGCCCAGGTCGCCGCTGGCTGGCTCGCCGCCCGTGGCCGCGAGTCGCTGGTCGACCTGCTGCCCGGATACCCCTATCTGCCCGGCGCCGTGGACCAGGAGCTGCTGGTCGAGGCTGAGCGGCTGCTGCAGTACTCACTGCGCGGCCAGGCGGATCTGCGCCGTGCGCTGCGGGACGGCTTCTGGGAACACTTGCGCGCGCAGTACTGACGGCCCTGCCGGGCGTCGCGCGTCAGAGGTGATCCCAGGATCAGAGGCCGTCCCAGAACCGGAGCAGGGCCTCGGCCGTGATCTCGGGGCGGTCGGTGTTGGGGGAGTGGTCGGCGCCCGCGATGACCGTGCGGCGCGCGCCGAGCCGTACCGCCATCTCGTCCAGCAGCGGGACCGGCCAGGTGTCGTCGTGTTCGCCGGACAGCACGTGCTTGGGCAGCGGGACGGCGGCCAGGGCGTCGACCCGGTCCGGTTCGGCGCACAGCTGCCGCCCGGTGGCGGTGAGCTGTGCCGGGCTGTTGCGCAGCCAGCGCGCGCGTAGGTCCGTCGCGTCCCCGTCGGTGTCGGTCTCCTCCGGGGGGTCCATCGCCCGCATCGCCTCCCACAGCTGGGCGAGGTCCATCGTCGTGAGCGCGTCGAGCAGGGCGTTGACCCGCTCCTGCTGGGTCGGCGAGATCCGGGCGGGCCCCGAGGAGACCAGGGTCAGCGAGGCGAACGGCGCGGCGTCGAGCAGCACGGCGGCGCGGGCGATCTGACCGCCGAGCGAGTGTCCCAGGAGATGGAGGGGGCCGTCGCCGTCCAGGGCCGCGGCCTGGGCGAGCACATCGCGCGCCAACTCCTCCTGTGCATAGGCCGATTCGTCGTCCCGTGGGCCGTCGGACTCGTACTGCCCGCGGCCGTCGACGGCGACGCACCGGTATCCGGCCGCGCTCATCGGCTCCAGCAGCGCGATGAAGTCCTCCTTGCTTCCGGTGTATCCGGGCAGCAGCAGGACGGTGGCGCGGGGGCTCGTGGTCGGCTCGGGGTGCGCGTCGAGCACGGCGAACGTGCCGCGCTCGGTGGGGAGTTGGCGGGCGCGGGTGCAGGGGGGCGGGGTGAAGGTCGGTGGCCGGCTCATGGCTTGAGGTTAGGCGGTGAAGATGTCGTCCCCCTATCCCGCCCCTGTCCGAAAGAGGCCGAACGGGAGGCGCTTCCTCGCGCGACGGCGACGGCCCGGCTCCTGGTGCGGAGCCGGGCCGTCGCCATGTCACACGAGATCAGGCCTCGGGCGCGTCAGCCTTCTTGCGCGTGCGACGCCGCACGGGCTTGTCCGCGGCCTCGGCCTCGGCCACGTCCGCTGCCGGGGCCTCGACCTTCTTACGGGCACGGCGTCGGGTGGGCTTGGCGTCGGCGTCGTCGGTCGCCGGGGCGGTGCTTTCGGCTGTGTCGACGGCGGCGGTGGCGGCCTTGCGGGTGCGGCGGCGGGCGGGCTTCGCCTCGGGCTCGTCCGTCGCCGGGGCCGTCGCTGTGGCCGTGCCCTCGGCCGTGTCGGCCGCGGTCTCGGCGGCCTTGCGGGTGCGGCGGCGCGGCTGCGGCTGCGGCTCGGACGCGTCCGGCTCGGCTGCCGGGGCCTCGGCCTTCTTGCGCGTGCGGCGTCGGGTGGGCTTGGCGTCGGCGTCGTCGGTCGCCGGGGCGGTGCCTTCGGCTGTGTCGACGGCGGCGGTGGCGGCCTTGCGGGTGCGACGGCGGGCGGGCTTCGCCTCGGGCTCGTCCGTCGCCGGGGCCGTCGCCGTGGCCGTGCCCTCGGCCGTGTCGACCGCGGTGTCCGCTGCCGGGGCCTCGGCCTTCTTGCGCGTACGACGCCGGGCGGGCTTCGCCTCGGGCTCGGTGGTCGGCTCGGCCGTCGTCACCGCGGCCTCGGCCTGCTCGGTCGCCTGCTCCGGGAGCGTCGCCACCGCGGCGGACGCGCCGACACGGGTACGGCGACGGCGGCGCGGGGTGCGCGGCACGGCCGGGGCGTCGGAGCCCTCCGCGGAGCCCTTCGCGGACTCCGCGCCGTCCGTGGCGGACGGCGTGGCCGACGCGGGCGCGTCCGCGAGCGGAGCGCCGCTCCGCGTACGGCGGCGCTGCCGCGGCGTACGCGTACGCCGCGGGCGCTCCTCCACCGCCTCCCGGCGGGCACCGCGCCCACGGCCGCCGGTCTCACCGAGGTCCTCGACCTCCTCCGCGCGCAGCCCGGCGCGAGTGCGCTCGGAACGCGGCAGGACGCCCTTGGTGCCCTCCGGGATGCCCAGCTCCTCGTACAGGTGCGGGGAGGTGGAGTATGTCTCGGCCGGGTCGTTGAAGCCCAGCTCAAGGGCCTTGTTGATCAGCTGCCAGCGCGGGATGTCGTCCCAGTCGACCAGCGTGACCGCGGTGCCCGACGCGCCCGCGCGGCCGGTGCGGCCGATGCGGTGCAGATAGGTCTTCTCGTCCTCGGGGGACTGGTAGTTGATGACGTGCGTGACGCCCTCGACGTCGATGCCGCGCGCGGCGACGTCCGTGCAGACCAGCACATCCACCTTGCCGTTGCGGAACGCGCGCAGCGCCTGCTCGCGCGCCCCCTGGCCGAGGTCGCCGTGCACCGCGCCGGACGCGAAGCCACGGCGTTCCAGCTGCTCGGCGATGTCGGCCGCCGTACGCTTCGTACGGCAGAAGATCATCGCGAGCCCGCGGCCGTCGGCCTGGAGGATGCGGGAGACCATCTCCGGCTTGTCCATGTTGTGCGCGCGGTACACGAACTGCTTGGTGTTCGCGACGGTCTGGCCCTCGCCGTCGGGCGAGGTGGCGCGGATGTGCGTGGGCTGCGACATGTAGCGCCGCGCGAGACCGATCACGGCGCCCGGCATGGTCGCCGAGAACAGCATGGTCTGGCGCTTCGCCGGAAGCATGGTGATGATCTTCTCGACGTCGGGCAGGAAGCCCAGGTCGAGCATCTCGTCGGCCTCGTCGAGGACGAGCCCGCGGATCTGGCTGAGATCCAGCTTGCGCTGACCGGCCAGGTCGAGCAGGCGTCCGGGGGTGCCGACGACCACGTCGACGCCCTTCTTGAGCGCCTCGACCTGCGGCTCGTACGCGCGGCCGCCGTATATGGCCAGGACGCGCACATTGCGCACCTTGCCCGCGGTGAGCAGGTCGTTGGTGACCTGCTGGCAGAGCTCACGGGTGGGGACGACGACGAGCGCCTGCGGGGCGTCGGTGAGCTGCTCGGGCTCGGCGCGCCCGGCCTCGACGTCGGCGGGGACGGTGACGCGCTCAAGGAGCGGCAGACCGAAGCCGAGCGTCTTGCCGGTGCCGGTCTTGGCCTGGCCGATGACGTCCGTGCCGGAGAGGGCGACGGGGAGGGTCATCTCCTGGATGGGAAAGGGGGACGTGATGCCGACGGCTTCCAGGGCTTCGGCTGTCTCGGGGAGAATCCCGAGCTCTCGGAACGTAGTCAGGGTGCTGCCTCTTCTGTGAGACGCGGCGCGAGGCGAACGCAGGGGGTCGTGACCGTGCCGCCAGGTGCGGAGAACACGCGTCCGGCCGCATCTCGCGAGGCCGGATGGCGCGGGACCACTGCCGTCGCTCGAGCGCTCGTGCCGCTGAGGGTCCCTCCTGTGGGGCACGCGGGGAACGCGCGCCGCCCGGAGGGCTGTCGGGTCGGAGCCGATCGGGCCACCGACCGGGCATCCTCATACGGGATGGCCCACCGATGTGCACGGCACACTCCTCCGGCGGGCGCTTTATCACTGTACCCTGGATCGGCGCAGGCATGTCGGCCGAATTGGTCACGTTGTCGTCGTCACAGTCACTGACCAGGTACTTCCAGGCCGTGGACCGCGGGCTATTGTGCGGCTATGGGAACGCCTGACAACGCTACGGACGCAGCCGCCGCACACACCGGGATCGCCGCCCAGGACTGGGCGACGGCGTCCTCTGAACCGCAGTACCGCGCGGCGGTGGTGGATCTGCTCGGGGCGCTCGCGTACGGCGAGCTGGCGGCCTTCGAGCGGCTCGCCGAAGACGCCAAGCTGGCGCCGACGCTCGCCGACAAGGCGGAGCTGGCGGCGATGGCGTCGGCCGAGTTCCACCATTTCGAGCAGTTGCGGGACCGGCTCGCGAAGATCGACGCGGAGCCGACCGCGGCGATGGAGCCGTTCGCCGCCGCGCTGGACGACTTCCACCGGCTGACCGCGCCGTCCGACTGGCTGGAGGGCCTGGTCAAGGCGTACGTCGGCGACTCGATCGCGAGTGACTTCTACCGTGAGGTCGCGGCCCGCCTGGACTCCGACACCCGAGCCCTGGTGCTCGGGGTGCTGGACGACACGGGGCACGCGAGTTTCGCCGTGGAGAAGGTACGGGCGGCCATCGAGGCGGACCCGCGGGTCGGCGGGCGGCTCGCGCTGTGGGCGCGGCGGCTGATGGGCGAGGCGCTGTCGCAGGCGCAGCGGGTGGTCGCCGAGCGGGACGCGCTGTCGACGATGCTGGTCGGCGGGGTCGCGGACGGGTTCGACCTGGCGGAGGTCGGCCGGATGTTCTCCCGTATCACCGAGGCGCACACCAAGCGCATGTCAGCGCTGGGCCTGGCGGCGTAGCGCCCTGGCCGTCAGGCCGTGGCTGATCGTGAGCGGTGGAGGTTTCCGGACGGGCGCAGCAGCAGCGAGATCAGTGTCACCGACAGGGCGAGGGCCCCGATGAGCGTGGCCACCGGCGATGTGGTCACGGCCGAGTGGGTGATGAAGGCGCCGAGCAGCGCACCGGTGGCGCCGGTGGCCAGGACCAGGGAGCGCGCGGGCAGCCGGTTCGGCAGCCTGCGGGCCGCGAGCCAGGCCAGGGCCAGGCCGAGCAGTACGGAGCCGAGCGCTTCCAGGATCATGAGCCCTCCCGTGTGCGGCCGAGCGTGCGTCGTCGGATCGTCCTAGCCCGTCTTACCCGGAGTGGGCGGAACGCAACCATCCGCACACAACGCGTGGGAGCGGCCCGGTGGTTGAACCACCGGGCCGCTCCCATCGCTGCCTGCCGGACCCTTCACCGGGCCGCGGCCCGACTCAGAGTGCGCTGAACCCCACCTTGCGCGCGGTCGGCTCGCCGAGCTCGACATACGCGAGCCGGTCGGCCGATACCAGGACCTTGCGGCCGTGGTCGTCCACGAGGGAGAGCAGCTCGGACTTGCCGGTGAGCGCCTCGGACACCGCCTTCTCGACTTCCTCGGGAGCCTGTCCGCTCTCGATAACGATCTCGCGGGGCGCGTGCTGCACGCCGATCTTGACCTCCACGGCTATGTCCCTCCGACGGTCAGTCTGTGCGCGGCCGTCCGCGCCGTACATGCGACACATTAGCCCGGTGAGGGGACCCGCCAGCCCGCGGCACCGCACGCTGGCAGCGAACACCCCCGCGGAATACCCGGCCGCGGGCCGGCCACGGCGCGTGCCGAGGCCGTGCCGAGGGCGCTCAGCGCTGCTCAGCGCTGCTCGGCGTTGTGTTCCGCGCCGTGCAGCGGGAAGCCCGCGATGCCGCGCCAGGCGAGCGAGGACAGCAACTGCACCGCCTTGTCGCGGCCCACCGTGCTCTCGCTGTGCAGCCAGTACCTGGCCACCACCTGCGAGACCCCGCCGAGCCCGACCGCCAGCAGCATCGCCTCGTCCCTCGGGAGCCCGGTGTCTTCGGAGATCACCTCGGCGATCGCCTCGGCGCACTCCAGGGTGACCTTCTCGACCCGTTCGCGGACCGCGGGCTCGTTGGTCAGGTCCGACTCGAAGATCAGCCGGAAGGCGCCGCCCTCGTCCTCGACGTAGGCGAAGTAGGCGTCCATGGTGGCGGCGACGCGGAGCTTGTTGTCCGTCGTCGACTCCAGCGCCGTACGCACCGCCTGGAGCAGCGACTCGCAGTGCTGGTCGAGCAGGGCCAGATAGAGCTCCAGCTTGCCCGGAAAGTGCTGGTAGAGCACCGGCTTGCTGACGCCCGCGCGCTCGGCGATGTCGTCCATCGCGGCCGCGTGGTACCCCTGGGCGACGAAGACCTCCTGGGCCGCGCCCAGGAGCTGGTTGCGGCGGGCCCGGCGCGGCAGGCGCGTGCCCCGCGGGCGCGCTGCCTCTGTCTGCTCGATGGCTGTCACGCCGCCTCCCACTGTGGTGAACTTCGGATGTGCGGTGAGCGCCGCTTCGCCATCGTACTTTTCGGTAACCGTGGCGTGTGCGGTGCGGACGCAGAATATTTCACGCGGCCGCCGTGTGCGGGCGCGTCTCACATGCTCGGACGGGGTCCGCGGTGGTACTCAGCGGTAGTCGTCCTCGTCCAGCTCGACCACCCTGGCCTGCTCCGCGGCGTCGGCGGGGTTGGCGGTGCTCGGGTCGTAGTGGGGGAGCGGTTCGTCCTGGTGCTGCCGCAGCTCGGTGTGCTGCTCGGCGGCGTCCGCCTCCGGGGTCTCCGCGGCTACGGTGTCCGCGTCGTCCTCTTCCTCGAAGGTATCCGGATCGGTAGGGTCGACGGTCATGGCTCCCGCTCTCTTCTCTTGGCGTGGAAGGAAAGGGGGCCGGGGCGTGGGCCCTCTCCTCCGAGCCTAGGAGACACCGGTGCGGGGCGCTACGCGATCTGTGACCGCGAACACGTGAGCTATCGCGTGATCGTCTCGTAACATTGCCCGCATGTCTTCGACCGAGCAGCCGGGAGCCCTGACCGCCACGGCCACCCGAGAGCCGCTTCCGGTCCGGGTCGCGGAGGGGGAGCGGCTGCGTTCGGTCACCCTGCCCGGACTGACCCTGGCCGTACGATCCAGGCCACCGGCCCGCTCCGGACTGCCGCCCGCGCTGTATGTGCACGGGCTCGGCGGGTCGTCCCAGAACTGGTCGGCGCTGATGCCGCTTCTTGAGGACGCGGTGGACGGCGAGGCGCTCGACCTGCCGGGCTTCGGCGACTCGCCGCCGCCGGACGACGGCGACTACTCGGTCGCCGGGCACGCGCGCGCCGTCGTCCGCTATCTCGACGCGTCGGGCCGCGGTCCCGTGCACCTGGTCGGCAACTCGCTGGGCGGCGCGGTCGCCACGCGGGTCGCCGCGGCGCGGCCGGATCTCGTACGGACGCTGTCGCTGGTCTCGCCCGCGCTGCCGGAGCTCCGGGTGCAGCGCACGGCGGTGCCGACGGCGCTGCTCGCGGCGCCGGGGGCCGCGGCGCTCTTCGCGCGGCTCACCAAGGACATGACCGCCCAGCAGCGCACCCGCGGGGTGCTGGGGCTCTGCTACGGGGATCCGCGGCGGGTCACCGCGGAGGGCTTCGCGAACGCGGTGCACGAGATGGAGCGGCGGATGCGGCTGCCGTACTTCTGGGACGCGATGACGCGTTCGGCGCGGGGCGTCGTGGACGCGTACACGCTGGGGGGACAGCACGGGCTGTGGCGGCAGGCCGAGCGGGTGCTGGCGCCGACGCTGCTGGTGTACGGCGGGCGGGACCGGCTGGTCTCCTTCCGGATGGCGCAGAGGGCGGCGCGTGCCTTCCGGGGCTCGCGCCTGCTGACGCTGCCGGACGCGGGGCATGTGGCGATGATGGAGTACCCGGAAACGGTGGCCACGGCGATCCGCGAACTCCTTTCCGACGCCGGCGAACCGGGCTTCGGCGCGGGCGCGGGAGGCTGAGCGGCGGGTGGGACGTCACAGGCGCGGGGCGACGAGCACGGGTGACACCGGGGGGATGCCGGTAGTACCGGTGGACGGCGCGGCACGCGGCGCGCGCCGCGCGGAGGGTCCGGGCGGCCAGGCCGACCCGGCCAATCCGGCCAATCCGGCCAATCCGGCCGATCCGGCCGATCCGGCCAATCCGGCCAATCGGGGTCCGGGCAAGGGCCGCCGCAGGCGCGGCTCGCGCCCCCCGGAGAGCGCGTCAGGGCCGGGGGCTCCGTCCGTACCCGCGCCGGGCGGGACTCGCGGGCCGTCCGCCCCACCGGGAACTCCGGCGCACGGCGTCCCACGAATACCGGACCAGACCGGCCCCACGCCGCCCCACCAGACGACTCCGGTCCACGGCACACCGGACCTCCGCGATCCGGGCACCCCCGCGCACGGCGTGCCGGGATTCCCGGACCCAGGTACGTCCGCCCACGGCGCACCGGACCTCCGCGATCCGGGCACCCCCGCCCATGGGGTGCCGGGTTTCCATGATTCGGGTACGCCTGCTCATGGCACACAGGGTTTCCATGATTCGGGCACGCCCGCGCACGGCACGTCGGGCCTCCGGGGCCCAGGCGCGCCCGCGTACGGCACGTCGGGTTTCCCGGACCTGGGCACGCCCGCGCACGGCACCCCAGGTTTCCGGGATCCGGGTACGCCCGCGGGTGGCGTGCCCCGTTTTGTTGACTCGGGGGCCGCTGCGCGCGGGGTTCCGCAGACGCGGGGGGCCGCGGGGGTGCGCGGTGGGCATCCGGAGCAGCGGGAGGCCGGTGGCGGCTGGGGCGCCGTCGGCGCACCCCTGGCCGGGCCGCCCGGCGCGGCGCACGCGCGAATACCCGGCCCGCGGCGGGAGTACCTCGCGGCGTTCGACGACGACCCCGCCACCGCTGACCCCGACCCGTACGCGGCCGTCACCGCCTGGGACTACGGCGTACCCGACCAAGACGGCCGAGGCCGCGGCCGCGCGGGCGTGACCGCCGCGGGGCCCGACGGGCCCGACGGCCCGCACGGCGGCCCGAGCCGCGCGCCGTCCGCCGACGGCCTCGCCGCACCCCGCGGCGGCAAGGGCCGGGTGTTCACCGGCCTCGCGGCCGCCGCTGTGACCGTCGTGCTCGCCGTCGTGGTCGCCGGACAGGCGGCCGACGAACCGTCCGCCGACGGACCGTCCGGCGACACCCGGACACAGGCGCAGACGCGGACACAGACGTCGGACGCCGACGACTCCGCCGCGGGGTCCGACGGCCAGCCGGACCCCGACGGCTCCACGGCCGCCTCGTCCCCCGATGCCTCCCCGGCGAAGCCGTCCCCGGCCACGTACGAGGAGAAGATGGGCGAGAAGAACCCCATCGACCCCAAGCTGAAGGGAAGCGGCGAGTTCGAGGCGATCGGCGGGCTCGACAAGGCGCCGGGCAAGGGCCGGAAGTTCCGCTACCGCGTCGACGTCGAGAAGGGCATCGGGCTCGACGGGGAACTCTTCGCCACGGCTGTGCAGAAGACCCTGAACGACGACCGCAGCTGGGCGCACGGCGGCGGCCGCACCTTCGAGCGGATATCCAGCGGGAAGCCGGACTTCGTCATCACGCTGGCCAGTCCGGGCACGACCGGCGTCTGGTGCGCCAAGTCCGGGCTCGACACGACCCAGCAGAACGTGTCCTGCGACTCCGCCGCCACCGAACGCATCATGATCAACGCCTACCGGTGGGCGCAGGGGTCTCAGACGTACGGCGACGCGATCCACGCCTATCGCCAGATGCTGATCAACCACGAGGTGGGCCACCGGCTCGGCTTCGGCCATGTGAACTGTTCACGGGACGGCGCGCTGGCCCCCGTCATGCAGCAGCAGACGAAGTTCCTGTCGCGTGACGGCATCACCTGTAAGGCCAACCCCTGGGCCTATCCGGGGCGCTGAACCACCCGTCCGCCCGTCCGTCCGCCGCACCTGTCCGCCGCACCTCCAAAGGGAGGCCCGTGCCTGACGTTCCGTGACGAATCGCCTGTCTAGCGCGACAGAACGCGACCTGCGCGGGAAAGTTACGAGCGTTCACCCCTTTTGGTGGTGCGACGGACAACCGTCCGTCGCGCCACCGCCCGTACCGCTTACGTTCTTCCCGCTGCGGGCGACCGGACCAACGGTGGCCCCCCATACGGGAGATCGGGGGTGTACGAGTGCGCATCGGACTGCTTACGGAGGGTGGCTACCCGTATGTCACGGGTGAGGCCAGACTCTGGTGCGACCGGCTCGTGCGCGGGCTCGAACAGCACGCGTTCGACGTCTTCGCACTGAGCCGGAGCGCGCACCAGGAAGAACAGGGCTGGGTCGAACTCCCGCCCCAGGTTCACCAGGTGCGTACGGCTCCGCTGTGGACGGCCGAGGACGACGGCGCCGCTTACGGCCGCCGCGAGCGGCGCAGGTTCCGCGAGCACTTCGGGGAACTCGCGGCCGAGATCTGCGCCGTCGAGGGCCAGGCGGACCGTTTCGCCAGCGCGCTGTACGGGCTTGCCGACCTCGCCCGCGACGCGGGCGGACTGGCCGGGGCGCTCCGCTCCGAGACCGCCGTACGCGCCCTGGAGCGCGCCTGTCGCGCACCCGGCGCGCCGCGCGCCGCGCGCCAGGCGCGGGTGCCGGACCTGCTCGCCGTCGCCGGGCTCCTGGAGCGTGCGCTGCGGCCGCTCTCGCTCGACTGGTACGAGGACGCCGACGGCGGCCTCGGCGGCGTCGACCTGTGCCACGCGGCGTCCGGCGGCACGGCGGCGCTGCCGGGGCTGCTCGCCGGGCACTTCGCGGGGGTGCCGCTGCTCGTCACCGAGTACGGGGTCCAGCTGCGCGCCCAGTACCTGGGCGCGGCGGGCGAGTTAAGCCCCCCGGCCCGTGCGCTGCTGGCCGCCTTCCACGGGCGGCTGGCCGCCGAGGTGTACCGCGAGGCCGCGATCGTGACGCCCGGCAACACCCATGTCCGGCGCTGGCAGGAACGCTGCGGCGCGGACCGCGGCAAGCTGCGTACGGTCTATCCGGGCATGGCGGCGGCCCGCTTCGCCGACGTCGGCGAGAGCGGGGACGCGCACGACCCCGACACGCTCGTCTGGGTCGGTCGGGTCGAGCCGGCGAAGGACCTGATCTCGCTGCTGCACGCGTTCGCCGAGGTGCGCAGGGCGGAGCCGGGGGCGCGGCTGCGGATCGTCGGCGCGCCGGCCGACGGCGGCGACGCGGCGGCGTATCTCGCGCACTGCAAGGGGCTGGCCGCGCAGCTCTTCCCGGACGAGGCGGACGGCGCGCACGCGGTGGGCGCCAACCCGGTGTCGTTCGACGAGGTCGGCGGCCCCGAGGTCCCGGACCTCGCCGACGCGTACGCGTCGGGCGGTGTGGTGGTGCTGTCCAGCGTGGTCGAGGGCTTTCCGATCAGCCTGGTCGAGGCGATGTTCTGCGGGCGCGCCACGGTGTCGACGGATGTCGGCGCGGTGGTCGAGGTCATCGGCGGCACGGGGCTCGTGGTGCCGCCGCGCAATCCGCGGGCGCTCGCCGACGCGTGTGTGGCACTGCTGCGCGACCCGGAGCGGCGGGCGCGGCTCGGTGCGGCGGCACGCGCGCGTGCCGTCGAACTCTTCACGGTCGAACAGAACGTCGAGGCGTATCGCGGCATTTACCTGGAGATCGTCGCGAACTGCCCGGTGCGGCGCGACGCGGTGGACGCGGCGGGAGAGCCGCTGCCCTTCGCGCACCCGGCCGAGTCCCATGTGCCGGGCCGCTGGGCCGCGGCCAGGGGCACCGCCCGACACCTCCGCCCACGGCGCACACCACAGCCTCCAACCCCTCCCGGCCCAAGCTGGGCGACGGCCCAGGCCGAGCTGGCGGGCGCGGCGGACCGGGACACGCCGGTGGGTGTGGCGGACCGGGGCGAGCTGGCCGGTGTGGTGGACCGGGGCGAGCCGGTTGGTGTGGCTGGCTGTGGTGGGGCAGGTGGTGTGGCCGTCGCCGCGGGGGTCGGCGCTGGCGCGGAGAAGGGGGAGTCATGAGCGGCAGGTCTTCCGTCGGCAGGGCCGCTTCGGACGCGCCGTCGACGCCCGTCAGCCCAGAAGCCTGGGGCGCCCACCCCGACGAGCCGCCCCGCGAGCCCGTGCCGCCGCGCACCTCGCGAGACGCCCAGCGGGGCACTCGGCAAGGCACTGACCGACGCACCCCACAGGGGATACCGCGGGAGCCGCTGCGGGCCTCCTCGCGGGGCGTGCCGCAGGACACCGGGCGAGACGCGTCGCAGGCCGCGCCGCAGGAAACCGGGCGAGATCCCTCGCCGCACGACCCTGGGCAGGGCACGGCGCGGGGCGACGGGCGCGGCGTCTCGCAGGGAGTGGCGCGGGAGGCCGGGGCGCGTGGGGGCAACTTCCGCGGGCGGGCGGGAGTGGACCCCGTGAAAGTCCTGATGCACCGGCACCGCGAGCTGTGCGCACGCGCCGTCGACCCCCTGGAGATCGCGGCCGGTCTTGAGGCGCACGGTGTGACCGACAGGACCGCCGCGCGGTTCCGGCACCGGGACGTCTTCTCGCTCGCCGAGGAGATGTACGCGCGCGTACCGCGCGACACCCCGCCCCTGACCGACGTACCCCTGACCGACGCGCGACCCGCGTACGGGCCCAGGACCGCCGGAACACCGCGCGCCCCCGCCGCATGGGCGGCCCTGGCGCTGCTGCCGGGGGCCGTCTGCGCGGCCGCCGTCACTCTGGAGCGGCTCACCTCGGGCCACGCGCGCGTCGCCGTGATCCTCGTCGGCGCGCTCGCCGTCGCGGGCGCGCTCCGGCTGGTCCTGCGGCACGGACCGCTGCGCGCCCGCGGGCGTACGCTGCCCGCGACCCGGTGGTGGGTCTGCTGGCTGCTCGGGTACGCGCTGCTCGGCGACGGGCTGCTGCGCGCCGCGCTCACCGGAGACCTGGCGGACCCCTGGCCGATGCGGCACACGGCCGTGCTCGGGCTCGCCCTCGCGGTGGCGCCCGCGGCCTGGTGCGCCCGGCTCTTCGGCGTCCGCGCCGAGCGCAGGCTCGCCGTGAGCCGAGGCCTGGCGGACTTCGCCACGGCCGTACGACCCGTGCTGATCGGCGTGTTCCTGCTCTTCCTCGCCGCGCTCGCGACCCTGCTCCAGCTCACCGGCCGCCTGCTCGGCCAGGGGCAGGGCCACGGCGGCGTCCCGCTCGCCGCGTTGACGCTCGGCGCGCTGCTGCTGCTCGCCCGACTGCTGACCGCGCACGGGTTTCCGGGCGCACCGGCCGCCGCGCTCGGCGGCGTCTGCGCCGCCGAGGCCCTGACCCTGGCCGCGGCCGCCGCCGGGCAGCTGCCCGCGCTCGCGTTCCTCGCCACACCGGTCGACACCGCCGTACAGACCTGGGGCACCGGTGTGGTCCCCGCGACGGCCTGCGGGGCCGCGGCGCTCGCGCTCCTGGTCCACGCGGCCCGCACCCTCACTCGGGCGTCGGCCCACGCGCACTCGGGGGCGACCTCGTGAGCCGCCCCCGCTCTCCCGAACCCCCCAGTTCCCCACCTCCCACACCTCCCGCGGGGCCGACACCGCGGGCGCCCCGCGAGACCCCACGGCACCACCCCGAAGGAGAAAGCACGCGATGACCGCCCTTCCCCCCGACCACCGCCGAGACACCGCCCAGGGGGCCGTCCGATGAGGGTGCTGCTGCTCGGAGCCAACGGATACCTGGGCCGCTTCGTGGCCGACCGGCTGCTGGCCGACCCGGCCGTGCAGCTCACCGCGCTCGGGCGCGGCGACGACGCGGACGTACGTTTCGACCTCGCGGGCGGCAGCCCCGGCGCGCTGACCCGCTTCCTGGACGCCGTACACCCCGGCGTCGTCGTCAACTGCGCGGGCGCGACCCGCGGCGGCGCCCGCGACCTGACCCGGCACAACACCGTGGCCGTCGCCACCGTGTGCGAGGCGCTGCGCCGCAGCGGCTGCGGCGCGCGCCTGGTGCAGATCGGCTGCGCCGCCGAGTACGGGCCGAGCCAGCCGGGCTCGTCGACCGCCGAGGACGCGGTGCCGCGCCCCGGCGGCCCGTACGGCGTCAGCAAGCTCGCCGCGACCGAGCTGGTGCTCGGGTCGGGCCTGGACGCCGTGGTGCTCAGGGTGTTCTCGCCCGCGGGCCCCGGCACCCCCGCGGGCTCCCCGCTCGGGCGGCTCGCGGAGGCCATGCGCCGCGCCATGCAGTCGGGCGACGGCGAACTCAAGCTGGGCGGGCTCGGCGTGCAGCGCGACTTCGTGGACGTACGGGACGTCGCGCGCGCCGTGCACGCCGCCTCGCTCTCGGCCGCCCAGGGCGTGGTCAACATCGGCTCCGGGCGCGCCGTACGGCTCCGGGACGCGGCCGCCGTACTGGCCAGGGTCGCGGGCTTCGGCGGCGCCCTGCACGAGCTGGACGTGCCCCAGGGGCGCGGCCCGCTCGGACACCCGCGCGCCGCCGAGCCCGAGCACGGCGGCCCGGCCGTCTACCCCTACCCGGACGGCTGCGGCAGCTGGCAGCAGGCGGATGTGCGCACCGCGCGCGACCGGCTCGGCTGGCGTCCCCGGATCAACCTCGAAGAGTCGCTCGCCGACATCTGGATGGAGGCCGCATGCCGCATCTGATCTCCCCGGCCACATGCCGCCCGGCCGAGTCCGAGTCGGCGGTCGGACTCGGCGTACCCGGCTACGCGCACCCCCTGGTGGCGCCGGTCGAGTGGGCCGCCGCGACGGCCAGGGCCGCGGTCGACACCACCCACTGGGTCGTGCTGAACGTCGCGGGCGGTTCGCCGTCCGGGGCTGCGGGCGGGTCGGCGGGCGGGCCTGGTGTCCGCCCCGACCCGCACTGCCTGGAGGCCGCCGGGCGGCTCCGTAACGCCGGGGTGCGGGTCCTGGGCCAGCTCGACCTGGCGTACGGCGCCCGCCCCTTCGGCGACCTGGTACGGGACGCGCACCGCTACCTCGACTGGTACCGGCCAGGCGGCTTCTACCTGGACCGCTGCCCCACCGAGCGATCCGCGCTGGCCGACGTCCACCGGGTGACCGCGACCCTGCGGGCCCTGTGTGACGACGGCCACCTGGTGCTCGGCCACGGGACGCACCCGTACCCCGGCTACGCGGAAGCGGCCGACCAGCTGGTGACCTTCTCCGGCGGCTGGTCCGACTACCGCTGGTCCCAGGTCGCGGAGTGGACCGCGGCCCATCCGCCGGAGCGCTTCTGCCACTTCGTGTACGGAGTGCCGCGCGGCCATCTGGAGGAGGCGCTGCGGATCGCCCGCTGGCAGGGCGCGGCCACCGTCTACTTCACCGACCGCACCGACTGGGGCGGAACCGTCGACCCCTTCGCGGCACTGCCCGGTTACTGGGACGAAATCGTCTCGCGGATCGGACGGTGTGTCTCGGAATGAAGGAGGGTGTGGCAGCGTTACAGCCAGAACAACTGTTCCGAATACCGACCAACGGAGCCCCCGTGTCGCTGCCACCCCTGGTCGAGCCAGCATCTGAGCTCACCGTCGACGAGGTCCGCAGGTACTCCCGCCACCTGATCATCCCGGATGTCGGGATGGACGGGCAGAAGCGGCTGAAGAACGCCAAGGTGCTGTGCGTCGGCGCCGGCGGCCTCGGCTCGCCCGCCCTGATGTACCTGGCCGCGGCCGGTGTGGGCACCCTGGGCATTGTGGAGTTCGACGAGGTCGACGAGTCGAACCTGCAGCGCCAGATCATCCACAGCCAGTCGGACATCGGCCGCTCGAAGGCCGAGTCCGCCAAGGACTCGGTCCTCGGCATCAACCCGTACGTCAACGTGATCCTTCACGAGGAGCGGCTTGAGGCCGACAACGTGATGGACATCTTCGGGCAGTACGACCTGATCGTCGACGGCACGGACAACTTCGCCACCCGTTACCTGGTCAACGACGCTTGCGTGCTGCTGAACAAGCCGTACGTCTGGGGCTCGATCTACCGCTTCGACGGTCAGGCCAGCGTCTTCTGGAGCGAGCACGGCCCCTGCTACCGCTGCCTCTACCCGGAGCCCCCGCCGCCGGGCATGGTCCCGTCCTGCGCCGAGGGCGGCGTACTCGGCGTGCTCTGCGCCTCCATCGGCTCCATCCAGGTCACCGAGGCGATCAAGGTGCTCGCCGGGGTCGGCGACCCGCTGGTCGGCCGCCTGATGATCTACGACGCCCTGGAGATGCAGTACCGGCAGGTCAAGGTACGCAAGGACCCGGACTGCGCGGTCTGCGGCGAGAACCCCACCGTCACCGAGCTCATCGACTACGAGGCCTTCTGCGGCGTCGTGTCGGACGAGGCGCAGGAGGCGGCGCTCGGCTCGACGATCACTCCCAAGCAGCTCAAGGAGTGGATCGACACGGACGAGAAGATCGAAATCATCGACGTCCGTGAGCAGAACGAGTACGAGATCGTCTCGATCCCCGGCGCCCGGCTGATCCCCAAGAACGAGTTCCTGATGGGCAACGCCCTCCAGGACCTGCCGCAGGACAAGAAGATCGTCTTGCATTGCAAGACGGGTGTCCGATCCGCGGAAGTCCTCGCGGTGCTCAAGTCCGCGGGCTTCGCCGACGCGGTGCACGTGGGCGGCGGCGTGATCGGCTGGGTCAACCAGATCGAGCCGGACAAGCCGATCTACTGAGCCTCGGCAGCCTCGGCGGTTCGTTGAGCTGAACGGAAGGGTCCGGCCCCCGCGGGATGGGGGCCGGACCCTTCGTCGTACCGCGTCCCGCTACGAGCAGGTCTTGCCGTCGGCCGGGGCCTCGCCGTCCAGCAGATGCCGGTCGACCAGCTTGGTGGCGCAGGAGTTCACGCCGTACGTGCCATGGCCCTCGCCCTTGACGGTCACATGGATGCCGACGCCGTCACCGAGCGCGTCGGCCATCTTCTGCGCGCCCTCGTACGGGGTCGCCGGGTCGCCGGTGTTGCCGATGACCACGATCGGGGCGGCGCCGTCGGCGCTCACCTCGGGGGTCTTCCGCTCCCCGTCGACCGGCCAGTCCGTACAGCCGATCAGGCTCCAGGCCAGCGCCTCACCGAAGACGGGGGACGCCCGCGTGAACTCCGGCAGGCGTCGCTTCACGTCGTCGACCGTGAGGCGCTCGTTGGAGTCGGCGCAGCGGATCGCGGCGCCCGCCTCGTTGCTGTTGTCGTAACGACCCTGCTCGTCGCGGCCGTTGTAGAAGTCGGCGAGCAGCTGGAGCACATTGCCGGTGCCCGCCGTCATCACCTCGGTCAGCCCCTGGGTGAGGTACTGCCAGGACTCCTTCGAGTACAGCGACGCGGCGATGCCCGTGAACGCCTGGCCGTGGGTGAGCTTGCGGCCGTCGTCGGTCGGCAGCGGCTCGTCCTCCAGGCGCTTGAGCAGCGCCGCGACGTCCTCGCTGGTCGGGTAGGCGTGCGGTCCTGGCGACTTCAGATAGTTGTCCAGGGCCAGCTGGAAGCCCTTGGCCTGGCTGAGCGCCCCGGCGACGGTGTCCGCGGTCGGGTCCACGACGGCGTCGAAGACCGTACGGCCGACGTTCTCGGGGAACAGGTGGGCGTAGACGCCGCCGAGTTCGGTGCCGTAGGAGATGCCGAAGTAGTTGAGCTTGTCGTCGCCGAGCGCCCGGCGCATCAGGTCCATGTCGCGGGCCGTGTCGGTGGTGCGGACGTACGGCAGCACCTTGCCGGATCGCTTCTCGCACTGCGCGAAGTTCTTCTTGTTCTCCGCGAGGCCCTCGCTGATCTCGGCCTCGGTGCGCGGCGGACCCTCGTCGGCGGCGGCCTGCTTCTCGATCTCCTTGTCGTCCACACAGTCGACGGCGGCGCTCTCGCCCACCCCGCGCGGGTCGAAGCTCACCAGGTCGTAGCGTTCGTTCAGGGTGTCGTACTCCTCGGCGGCCAGCGGCAGGGTGGCGACTCCCGAGGCGCCGGGGCCGCCGAAGTTGAAGACCAGCGAGCCGATGCGCTCGCCCTGGCCGCCCGTGGCCTGCTTGCGGATCAGCGCGACGTCGACGGTCTCGCCGTCCGGCTTCTCGTGGTTGAGCGGAGCCTTCATGGCAGCGCACTGCCAGTCCTCGCCGGGGGCCTCGCCGCCGCCCTGGGCGACGGACGGGGCGGGGCAGTCGGTCCACTTGAGCTCGGGCTTGGCGCCGGACGCGGAGCCGGACCCGGACTTGGGCTTGGACTCGGACGCGGACGTGGAGTCGGTGGAGGTGGCTTCGGGGTCATCCGATCCGCCGGTACAGCCCGCCAGCAGGGCGGCGGCCAGGAGGGCGGCTGCCCCCGTGCGTATGGATGGGCGGATGGGCATGCCTGCTCCTGCTTTCGGCTGAGGTGTGCACTGAGGGTACGAGCTGAAGTGTGAACTGAGGGTGAACTGGGAGTGTGAGCTGAGGGTGTGAGCTGGGGTTTTCGAGTGGCGCGGCGTCGCGGGTCAGCCGCAGACCTTGCCGTCCTCGGGGATCTCGTGGTCGAGCAGATAGCCGTCTACGGTGTCGTTCACACAGAGGCTGTTGCCGTACGCGCCGTGTCCCTCACCCTTGTTGGTGAGGTGGACGCCGACGCCGTCACCGAGTTCGGCGGCCATCGTCCTGGAGCCCTCGAACGGCGTGGCCGAGTCGCCGGTCGTGCCGATGACCAGGATCGGGGCGGCGCCGGGCGCGCTCACCCGTGTGGTGTCGTGCTCCCCTTCGACCGGCCACTCATGGCACCAGCCCGCCGTGTCCCAGCCCAGGAAGGGCCCGAACACCGGGGAGATCCGCTCGAACTCGGGCAGCAGCTTCCTGGCCTCGGCGGGCGTCGGGCGCTGCTTGGTGTCGGAGCAGGAGATCGCCCGCTGAGAGTGCTGCGCGGTGCCGTAACGGCCCAGGGAGTCACGGTCGTTGTACTGATCGGCCAGCTTGAGGAGCGAGCTGCCGTCCCCGTCGCGGGCCGCGTCCAGGGCCTTGGTCAGCGTCGGCCAGTAGTGCGGGGAGTACAGGGCCTGGACGATGCCGGTGGTGGCGAGGTTCTCGTTCAGCTCGCGGCCGTCCGAGGCCGGCAGCGGCTCGCGGTCGACGCGGGCCAGCAGGTCGGCGATCTCGCGGGTGCCGGTCTCGGGGTTCGCGCCGGTGGACTTCAGATAGTTGTTCAGGGCCCGCTGGAAGCCCCTGGTCTGGTGCTTGGCGTGGCCGACCATGTCCGCGTTCGGGTCGACCACGGCGTCCAGGACCATCCGGCCGACGTTCTGAGGGAAGAGGTGGGCGTAGGCGCCGCCCAGCTGGGTGCCGTACGAGAAACCGAGGTAGTGCAGCTTGTCGTCGCCGAGTACCTGGCGCATCAGGTCCATGTCGCGTGCCGCGTCGGTGGTGCGGATGTGGCCCAGTACCTCGCCCGACTCGCGGGCGCAGCCCGCGCCGAAGTCCGCGGCGTCCTTGAAGTACGCCGCCTCTTCGGCGGGCGTGTCCGGGGTCAGGTCGACCTCGGTGTACGCCTGCTCCGTGTCGGCGTCCGTGCGGCAGTGCACGCCCCGGCTGGCGGCGACCCCGCGGGGGTCGAAACTCACCAGGTCATAGCGGGTGTTGAGCTTCTTGTAGCCGGGGCCGAACAGCGGCAGCCGCTCGACTCCCGAGCCACCGGGTCCGCCGAAGTTCAGCAGCAGCGAGCCTATGCGGCCGGACGGCTCGGTGGCCTTGGTGCGAATCAGGACGATGCCGATGACGTCGCCGTCGGGCTGGTCGTAGTCCAGGGGCGCCCGCATCGTGGCGCACTCCCAGCGGTCCTGGAATCGCTGGGGGGACTCGGGCGGCTCGCAGCGGCCCCAGTCCAGCTTCTGGCCGGTGAGGGCGGCGGGCAGGTTCGAGGCCGTCCGGCCGTCCGCGGAGGGCTTGGCCGCCGAGCTGGTGCCCGGCTTCGTCCCCTTCTCCCTCTCCCCGCCGCTGGAGGCGTCGCCGCCCGTACAGCCCACGGCGAGTACGGCCGCCGCGAGCGCCGCGGCGGCGGCGCGCAGGCCCCGTACCGGCCGCACCGGGCGGGACCGGCCCGTCGCGCCTGTCGCGCTCGCGTTGTCCGTCATGAACGACTGCCCCCTCGATGGCCGGTCCGATCATCTTACGGCGCGGTGGGTGCGGGATTAGGTGCAGACGGTTCCGGGCGACGGGGTCTCGCCGTCCAGCAGATAGCCGTTCACGGCGTCCTGGACGCAGCTGCTGCCGCTGTCGTACGCGCCGTGCCCCTGGCCCCGGTAGGTCAGCTCGACCCCCACCTTCTCGCCCAGCGCCTCGGCCATCTTCCGCGCGCCCTCGTACGGGGTGGCCGGGTCGCCGGTGTTCCCGATGACCAGGATCGGCGCCGAGCCGTCGGCGCTCACGTCGGGGTGGTCGGCGGCGCCGTCAACCGGCCAGCCGGAGCAGCCGAGCATGCCCCACGCCATGTAGTCGCCGAAGACCGGTGACGCCGCGCGGAACTCGGGGAGCTTCGCCTTCACGTCGGCGACGGTGTACCGGGCCTTGGCGTCCGCGCAGCTGATGGCCGTGTTGGCGGCCTGGATGTTGCTGTAGGTGCCGTCCGGGTTGCGGCCGTTCAGGGCGTCGGAGAGCGTCATCAGGATGCGGCCGTCGCCGTCGTACGCCTGCTCAAGGCCCTCGGTCAGGTACTCCCAGAAGTCCTCCGAGTACAGCGACTGGGCGATTCCGCTGGTGGCGGCGGTCTGCGTGAGCTCGCGCTCCCCGCTGCCGGGCAGCGGGGAGGCGTCGAGGTCGTCCAGGAGCTGGGAGATACGGTCCTGCACATCCTGGGCGGAGTCGCCCACCGGGCAGTCGTCGACCCGTGCCGTGCAGTCTTCGGCGTAGTTCTCCAGGGCCCGCTGGAAGCCCTTGGCCTGGCCGAGCGAGGCCTGCTCGGGCGTCTGCGTCGGGTCGACGACCGCGTCGAACACGGCGCGGCCGACGTTCTCGGGGAACAGATGGGCGTAGACGCCGCCGAGTTCGGTGCCGTACGAGATGCCGAAGTAGTGCAGCTTGTCGTCGCCGAGTACCTGGCGCATCAGGTCCATGTCGCGTGCCGCGTCGGTGGTGCGGACGTACGGCAGGACCTTGCCGGAGTTCTTCTCGCAGGCCTCGCTGTAGTCCCGTACGCCCTCGATGAGGGTCTTCTCCTCGGTGCTGTCGTCGGGTGTCGCGTCCTCCTGGTTGAGCGCGTCCAGCTGCTCGTCGTCCTCGCAGGTCACCGGGGCGCTGCGGCCGACCCCGCGCGGGTCGAAGCTCACCAGGTCATAGCGGGAGCGCAGCTTGGCGTAGCTCTCGCCGAAGGCGGGCAGGGTGGCCACCCCCGAGCCGCCGGGGCCGCCGAAGTTGAACACCAGGGAGCCGATGCGGTCCTGCTCCCGCCGCGCCTGAGCCCGGATCAGGGCGATGTCGATCGTGTCGCCGTCGGGCTCGCCCCAGTCCAGCGGGGCCTTCATGGTGGCGCACTGCCACTCGCCGCCCGCGGGCAGCGGCTCGGGGGCCTCGCCGCCGCCCTGCGCCGAGTCCGGCGCGGGGCACTCCTTCCAGGACAGGCTCTGGGACGGCAGGTCGCCGGGCCCGTCGTCGCCGCAGGCGGTGAGGGCGGCGGTCAGCGACAGCAGGAGCGCGGCGGCCAGGACGGCGGTACGGGGGCGGGGCGCGGGGGCCGGTGCGGGGGCCGGTGCGGGCGGCGGCGGGGTCGGCATGGCTCCATCCTGCGGGCGCGCCTGGCGGGACGCGCGGGGCGACGGCCGTAAGGGTTATCCCTGGGTTCCGCCCGCACGGCGGGCCTGGGGCCGGGTGCGGGTGCTGGGCCGAGCGCGTGCCCGGAGCCTGGGCGTGAGCCCGGACTCCGAGCGCGGGTGCGGGGCCGGGTGGGGGCTTAGAGGGCGACCAGGGTGATCTCGGTGGCCTTTACGCTCACCCAGACCTCGACGCCTTCCGCGAGGCCCAGTTCCGCGGCCGCCGACGGGGTGACCTCCGCGACGACTTCCGGGACCGCGTCGACCAGTACGCGCAGGCGGCCGCCGTGGGCGGCGAGTTCGCGGACCACACCCCGCCATACGTTGCGCGGGCTGCCCGAAGGGCGGTCGCGGTGCACGGACACCGCCTCGGGGCCGACCACGCCCATCGCGGGTGAGCCGTCCGCGAACCTCTCGTCGCGCGCGGTGGCGATGACCAGCTGGCCGCCGCCGGTCAGTTCCAGGCGGTCCGCGCGTACCGTGCCGGGCCAGGCGTTGCGGCCCAGCATCCGGGCCACCCAGGGGGAGCCGGGGTGCCGGGCGACCTCGGGGGTCTCGGCGTACTGGACCGGGCGGCCGTCCTCCAGTACGAGGACCCGGTCGGCGAGGGACACCGCCTCCACCGGGTCATGGGTCACGATCAGGCAGACGCCGGGGAACGCGCCGAGATGCGCGCGCAGGGCGTGCCGTACGCGGGCCCGTGTCGTCTGGTCGAGCGCGGCCAGCGGTTCGTCCAGGAGCAGCAGGCGGGGGCGCGCGGCCAGGGCTCGGGCCAGGGCCACGCGCTGGGCCTGGCCGCCGGACAGCTCGCCGGGCCTGCGGTGCGCGAGATGGCCGACGCCGAGCCGGTCGAGCCAGCCCTGTGCCGCTTCGCGCGCGTGGCGCTTGGGCACGCCCTGGGCGCGCAGCCCGTAGGCGGTGTTGGCGAGGGCGGTGAGATGCGGGAACAGGGCGCCGTCCTGCGGAACCCAGGCGATCTGGCGACGGTGCACGGGGAGGCCGTCGACCCGGAGCGAGCCGAGCCGCAGCGGGCGGGCGTCGGCGCGCGGGGTGAGGCCGAGCAGGGCGCGCAACAGGGTGGTCTTCCCGGCGCCGTTGGGGCCCACGACGGCGATGGTGGTGCCGGGGGCCGCGGCGAGCGACAGCTGGGTGTGGCCGGTGACGTCGGCGGTGAGCGGCCAGCCGTCGGCGTCGGCGTCGGCGTCGGCGTCGGTGTCGGCGTCGGCGTCGGTGTCGGCGTTGGTGTCGGCCGTGCCCGGCTCGGCCTGGGCGGCGGGACCGGCCGCGGACTCGGCCGTGGATCCGGTGGCGGGGTCGTGGAACTCGTCGGCGGTCGCGTTCGTTTCACCGTGCGTACGGGGCGTGGCGCCCGCCCCGCCGCCAGCGTCAGCCAGCCCCCCGCCACGGCCGCCGCGCCCGGTCCCGCCGCCGAGCCAGCGTCCCCGCAGGGCCACCAGTACCGCCGTAGCGACCACCAGCAGCAGAAGGGAGACCGCCACCGCGCCGTCCGGGTCGTTCTGCAGCAGCAGATACACCTGGAGCGGCAGCGTCTGGGTCGTGCCGGGCAGGTTCCCGGCGAAGGTGATCGTTGCGCCGAACTCCCCGAGCGCACGGGCCCAGCACAGCGCCGCGCCCGCGATCAGTCCGGGCGCGACCATCGGCACGGTCACCGTGCGGAAGGTCCGCAGCGGTGACGCGCCCAGGGACAGCGCCGTCTCCTCGTACCGCTCGTGCAGGGAGGCGATCGCCCCCTCCAGGCTGATCACCAGGAACGGCATCGACACGAAGGAGGACGCGACGACCGCGCCCGCCGTGGAGAACGGCAGCGTGACGCCCAGGTCGGCCAGGTACGGGCCGAGCAGGCCGCGCCGTCCGTACCCCTGGAGCAGGGCGACGCCGGCGACCGTCGGCGGCAGCACCATCGGCAGCATCACCAGGACCCGGACCAGCGCCTTGCCGGGGAACTCCACGCGGGCCAGCAGCCACGCCAGCGGCACCCCGAGCAGCAGCGAGAGCCCCAGCGCCCACCCGGACACCACCAGCGAGAGCCCCAGCGCCTCGGTCACCTCGGGCGAGGTCAGCCGCTTCGGCAGCGAGTGCCAGGGGGCTCCGGCGAGCACGCCCGCGAGCGGCAGGAGGAGAAAGACGACCGCCAGCACGCCCGGCAGCGCGAGCGCCAGCGGCGCCCGGTGCCGCGCCCGGCCGCGCGCCCGGCCCCGCGTACGGCCCCGCGTACGGGATGGGCGGGGCGCGGTGCGGGACACGCGGGCCTTGGCGGTCACGGGGTCTGGAACCCCGCGTCACGCAGCAGCCGCTGGGCCGTGTCGGATGACAGCCACGTCACGAAGTCGGCCGCGGCGTCGGTGTTCCGGGAGCCGGTGAGGGTGGCCGCCGGGTAGGAGGCGATCGCGTTCTGGTCGTCGGGGACGGCGACCGTGGAGACCTTGCCCCCGGCGGCCGCCGCGTCGGTGGCGTAGACGATCCCGGCGTCCGCCTCGCCGAGCGCCACCTTGCTCAGCACCGCCCGGACGCTCGGCTCCAGCGACGCGGGCCGCGCGTCGACGCCCTGCGCGTCGAGGATCTGCCGACTGTAGCGGCCGACGGGCACCTCGGGGGCCGCGAGTACGACCTTGAGCCCGCTCCTGGCCAGGTCGGAGACACCGGTGATCCGCTCCGGGTTGCCCAAGGCGGTGGCGAGCGTGAGCCGGTTGCGCGCGATCACGGTCGCCGGGCCCGTCTCGGACTTCAGCCCGTCCATCGTCGCGGTGTCGGCGGTGACCAGCGCGTCGGCCGGGGCCCCCTGGCGGACCTGCGCGGCCAGCTCCTGCGAGCCCGCGAAGGAGAACGCGACCTTCGTGCCGGGGTGCTCCTTCTCGTACGCCGCGCCCGCCGCCTTGAACACGTCGGTGAGCGAAGCCGCGGCGAGCACGGTCAGCCGGATGCCGTCGGCGCCGTCCGCCCCGGCGTTCCGCTGGCCGCCGCACGCGGCGAGCGACGGCAACAGGGCGGCGGCCGCCAGAACGGCGACGATGGTGCGGCGCATGGGGACTCCCCGATCAGGCGCGGTACTGGTCACGCGCGGTACTGGTCACGCGCGGTCGATATGGACATTCGTCGACTTCACCCTCGCCACCGCCTCCATCCCGACCTCGAGCCCGAGCTCCTCCACGGCCTCCCGCGTCAGCAGCGAGACCAGCCGGTGCGGACCGGCCTGGATCTCCACCTGGGCCGCCACATCGCCGAGCCGCACGGCCGTGATGATTCCGGGGAAGGCGTTGCGCGCGGAGGTGTAGGGCTCGTCGTCGCCCTCGTCCGTCTGCCGCGCGAGCGTGACGGCGTACGCCGCCAGGTCCGGTCCGTCGATCAGCCGCCTGCCCGTGTCATCCCTGCGGGTCGGGATCCGCTCGGCGTCGGCCCAGCGCCGGACGGTGTCCGGGCTGACGCCGAGCAGCCGGGCCGCCTGCTGTGTGGTGTAGGACCGCATGTGCGGCAATGTAGGCACGTCGACATCGCATCTGCAAGGAAGACTGGGCGATGCTCCTCGCGGATGCGATGGGAATCGTATGAAGCTACAGTGCGCCCTTGCGGGTCAGATGGTTGAAGAACAGCCACCCCGGCAGCACCGGCAGCCACAGCGTGAGCAGCCGGTACAGCAGCACCGCGGGCGCCGCGACCTCCTTGGGCAGCCCGACCGCGACCAGGCCGAACGTCAGCGTCGCCTCGACCGCGCCCACACCGCCGGGCGTCGGCGCCGCCGACCCGAGCGCGTTGCCCGCGAGGAACACCACGGCGACGCTGGCGAGACTGAGCGACACCGTGCCCTCGGTGGAGAACGCCTTGACCGAGGCGTGCAGGCACATCACGAACAGGCCGGTCAGCAGCAGCATCCCGCCGATCCCGGCGAGCAGCTTCTGCGGCCGCTGCAGCACGTCGAGCATGCGCGGCACCACACCAGCGAACAGCGACCGCACCCGAGTGACCACGAACTTCCGCAGGAACGGGATCGCGGTCACCACGAGCACCAGCACCGCGGCGGTCAGCAGCCCGGCGATGACCGTACGGGACGGCGCGAAGTCCGGGGTCTTCTCGGTCCCGGTCAGATAGCCGAAGGTCAGCAGCAGCACGATGTGCGAGCCCAGCCCGAAGAGCTGCGACGCGCCCACACTGGCCACCGCGAGCCCGGAGCGCACTCCGGCGCGCTGGAGGAAGCGCGTGTTCAGGGCCACGCCGCCGACCGCCGCGGGCGCCACGATCTTCACGAACGACCCGGCGACCTGCGCGGCCACCGCGCGCAGGAACGACACCCGCTCCGGTACGAAGCCCAGCAGGCTCAGCGCCGCGGCGAAGTACGTCAGCGCCGAGAACCCCGCCGCGGCCGCCACCCAGCCCCACTTGGCCTCGGCGAACAGCTCGTTGAAGTCGATGTCGGTCAGCTGCGTGAGCAGGAAGTACGCGCCGAACGCGCCGGCGATGAAACTGATCAGGGTGCGCGGCTTGATCCGCTCCAGCTGGGCGGGCTCGACCGGCGCCTGCGGCTTGATCCGCAGCACCTGGTGGCGGATCTGGGTGAGCAGGTCCTCCTCGCGGGCCTCGCTCAGCGCCGCGTCCATGGCCCGCTTCTCGGCCTGCTTCTCCGCCTTCAGGGCCTTGCGGTCGAGGGCGCCGTGCTCGTCGGCGCGTGCCTGCTTGGTCCGGTTGGCCGCCGCCAGGACCGCCTCGCGTTCCCGCTGCGCCCGCTCGCGGCCCAGCCTGCGCAGCGTGGCGCGGGTGTTCCGGGACAGGGCGAGCGGCTGGAGCAGCGGCATACAGTCGGCGACCGTGTCGGGGCCGAGCACCGCGACCGCCGCCGCGGCCGCGCGCTCCGCTCCGGTGCGCAGCCCGAACGTGGTCAGCAGCTGGGCGGTGTCCATGCGCAGCAGCAGGTCGCCCGCCGCGATCTCGCCGCCGCGCAGATCGGTGATGATCACCTTGCCGGAACGATCCACCAGGATCGCGTCGCCCTCCAGCCTGCGATGCGCGATCCGCCGCGACTGCAGCGCCGCCACCTGTCGCCAGGTGTCGCGCATCAGCCCGTCGGTGAGCTCGTCGTCGCCCAGCTGGTCGAGGGAGCGGCCGCCGAGGTGCTCGTACACCAGCATGACCGCGTCCGGGCCCAGCTCGGAGGTCGCGATCAGCTTGGGCGCGTTGGCGCCGGCCGCGATCGCCGCGTACGCGAGCAGCGCCTCCTGCTCCAGGGCCTGGCGCAGCGACTGCAGACTGCGCCGGGTGGTGATGCCGCGCAGCGTGAGCCGCCGCCAGACCCGGTAGAAGAAGCCCTGCGCCTGCTGCTCCCGGTCCACCACGGTGACGTCCAGCGGCGGCCCGTCCTCCAGGGTGACGAAGTACCGCCTGCCCCGGTCGCCGAGGTCGGGCGCCTGCGGCAGGTCCTCGGCGCGTACCGCGCTCACCGGGTGGAAGCCGACGTGGCGCAGCCCGGCCAGGAGGTTCTGTCCGGTGGGCCGGACGTTGGGGGAGCCGACCGCGTACAGCGTGCCGTAGGCGACGGTCCAGCCGATCAGCACCGTGAGGACGATCGAGAACGGCGTGGTGTAGCCGACGATCAGCATCGACACGGCGTCCAGCAGCAGCACCGTCCACAGCAGGATGCGCCAGCGCGGCCTGCGGGCCATCCCGACGGCCGTCATATAGGCGATGACGGGCGCGAGATAGCCGTGCACCGGCGCGGTCAGCTCGCCTACGGCGCCGGTCGGCGACTGCTGGGTCAGCGCGTCCTGGATCGCGGCCGGGGCGCTCTCGGTCACCCACAGGTCCGTGGCGAGCGTCACGCCGTGCGCGAGTACGGCCGCGAGCACGCCGTCGGCGATGCGCAGCCCGTCCCGTTTGATCAGCCGCTCGATCGCGAAGGCCACCGGGACCAGCAGCACCGCGATGCTGGAGGCCAGACCGGCGAACTTGCTGAGCAGGTCGGGGGCCCGTCCGGTGCCCTTGGTGATGTCCTCTTCGAGGCCCGCGGCGGTGCCGTGGGCGAATCCGGCGATGGCCAGCACCAGGGCGATGCCGAGGATGCCGACCAACATCCGCATCAGGTCGGACGGGCGGTGCACGCGGGCGGGCAGCAGCGGCTCGTCGCGGTCTACCTGGTCGACGGGCCTGTCCGCCGGGTGGGGCTCGGGCGGGTCTGGGCGCGACAGAGCGTCAGGAGTGCGCTCGCCGTCGCGAGTGCGCCCCTCCTGTGTGCGTTCTGTCTCTTTTTGCTTTCGTATCACCAGTCACCGCCCGCACGATGGTGGCACGACCGCTCGCCGGACGTGGCCCCGAGGGGGCGCGCGAGCGGCGCGGTGTGCCGCGCGCCACACCGGAGAATCCCCGGCGAGGCTGCGGCAAGATAGGCCAGATGAGCGAAAATCGCGGGCCGGAGCCGCCTGGACTGCCGGAGTACGCGGATCGCGTCCTGGAGGTCGCGGAGCTGATCCCGGCCGGGCGTGTCATGACGTACGGAGACATCGCCGAGTGGCTCGGCGACGGCGGCCCACGGCAGGTGGGGCGGGTGATGGCGCTGTACGGCGGGGCCGTGCCATGGTGGCGCGTGGTCCGGGCCGACGGCGTGCCGCTGCCCGGCAACGAGCGGCGCGCCCTGGAGCACTACCGCGCCGAGGCCACCCCGCTGCGCACCACAGGCGACGGCGGACACCGCATCGACATGCGGCGGGCGCGCTGGGACGGCGGCGGCGCGGGGCAGCAGGCTCACATATGACAGCTTCCGCCATCCCGCCCCCGTACGGGCGACCGGTGGCCCGTACGAGCGATGCGCCGCGCGACGTTCCGGGCGATGCGCCGCGCGATGCGGCGAAGCCCCGCGCCCGACCCGTCGACTGGCGTAGCGTCGCACCCGGCGGTCACGTCGCACCCACCCAGCACACCCACCAGGACGCGAACCACGTGAGCTCCTCAACTTCCACTCGGCGCCTGCCGCGCCCCTCGATACGGCAGGGGAACCCCGGCGCGTACCGGCTGGTGCGTACCCCGCCGGTTCCGGAGAGCCCCCCTCGTCTGGACGCGGGGCAGCGCGCCGTGGTTGACCATGCGGACGGCCCGCTGCTGGTCCTGGCCGGTCCGGGCACCGGTAAGACCACCACACTGGTGGAAGCCGTGGCCGCGCGGATTGCCAAGGGTACGGACCCGGAGCGCGTTCTGGTGCTCACGTTCAGTCGCAAGGCGGCCGTCGAGCTGCGGGACCGGATGGCCGTGCGGATCGGGGCGGCGTCGGCGCCGCAGGCGACCACGTTCCACTCGTTCTGCTACGCGCTGGTACGCGCCCACCAGGACGCCGACCTGTTCGTCGAGCCGCTGCGGCTGCTGTCGGGCCCGGAGCAGGACGTCGTCGTACGGGAGCTGCTGGCCGGTCAGCTGGAGCTGGCCGAGGACGGCCACGCGCGCGTGCGCTGGCCGGACGAGCTGCGCGCGTGCCTGACCACGCGCGGGTTCGCGGACGAGGTGCGCGCGGTGCTGGCGCGCAGCCGCGAGCTGGGCCTCGGACCGGGGGCGCTGGCCGACTTCGCCCGCCGCACAGGACGCCCGGACTGGGGCGCGGCGGCGTCCTTCCTGGCCGAGTACCTGGACGTACTCGACGCGCAGGGCGTCCTGGACTACGCGGAACTGGTGCACCGCGCGGTGCTGCTCGCGCGCCGCCCCGAGGTCGCCGCGCAGCTGACCGCGCGCTATGACGCGGTGTACGTCGACGAGTACCAGGACACCGACCCGTCCCAGGTGCGCCTGCTGCACGCGCTGACCGGCAGCACACGAGGACGGCGGGGCACGCGCGCGGAGACAGACACGGGTACGGGTACGGGGCCGATGGGGACCGGCGGGCGGACGCTGGTCGCGTTCGGCGACCCGGACCAGTCGATCTACGCGTTCCGCGGCGCGGACGTGAACGGCATCCTGGACTTCCCGCGGGACTTCCGGCGCGCGGACGGAAGCCCGGCGCCAGTCGAGGCGCTGACCGTGTCACGGCGCGCGGGCGCGGGGCTGCTGGCCGCGACCCGCCTGGTCACCCGGCGGATGCCGATGAGCAGGCTGCCCGCCGAGCAGGTGCGCCGCCACCGGGACCTGACCCCGGTCAGGGACGGCGGAACCGTCGAGGTCCACACCTACCCCACGGCCGGC
This sequence comes from Streptomyces sp. O3, assembly GCF_054788135.1. Lineage (NCBI taxonomy): Bacteria > Bacillati > Actinomycetota > Actinomycetes > Kitasatosporales > Streptomycetaceae > Streptomyces > Streptomyces sp. O3. Next base: position 31,100 of record NZ_JBTVYK010000011.1, on the reverse strand, counting down.
GCCGAGCTCGACGACATCGCGGACATCGTCCGCCGCGCCCACCTGGAGGACGGCGTTCCCTGGCGCGAGATGGCCGTCCTGGTGCGCGCCGGCGGCCGCGCGATACCGGCGGTGCGGCGTGCCCTCACGGCGGCGGGCGTGCCTCTGGACATCGACGGCGACGACGTGCCGCTGCGCCACGAACCCGCCGTCGCCCCGCTCCTGACGGCCCTCCGCGCCGCCGCCGAGGCCGCCCCCGAGCCGCTCGCGGACGGGCTGGCCGCCCCCGAGCCGCCCGCGGACCCCGCCGTGGGGCCCGCCGTGGACCCTGCCGGGCGGGCGTGGCTCGACACCGAGACCGCGCTCACGCTGCTCGCCTCCCCGCTGGCCGGTCTCGACGCCGCTGACCTGCGGCGGCTGGGGCGGGCCCTGCGCGAGGAGGAGCGGGCCGCGGGCAACCGGGTGCCGCCGCCGTCCGACGAACTGCTCGCCCGAGCGGTGGCCGAGCCGGAGCGGCTGGCCGCGCACGACCCGGCCTACGCGCGCGGGGCGCGGCGGCTGGGCGAGCTGCTGCGCACGGCGCGCGCCCTGCTCGCCGGGGGCGGCACGGCCGAAGAGGCCCTGTGGGAGCTGTGGAACGGCACCCCCTGGCCGAGCCGCCTCCAGCGCGCCGCACACCGCGGCGGCGCGGCGGGGCGCAACGCCGACCGCGACCTCGACGCGGTGTGCGCCCTGTTCGCGACCGCCGCCCGCGCCGAGGAGCGCACCGGCGGCCGCGGCGCGCTCAACTTCCTCGCGGAGGTCGAGGCCCAGGACATCGCCGCCGACACCCTCACCCAGCGCGCCGTACGCCCCGACGGCGTACGCCTGATGACCGCGCACCGCGCCAAGGGCCTCCAGTGGCGCCTGGTCGTCGTCGCGGGCGTCCAGGAGGGCCTGTGGCCGGACCTGCGGCGCCGCGGCTCGCTGCTCGAAGCCGACCGGATCGGACGCGACGGCCTCGCCGAGCCGCTCACCCCCGGCGCCCTGCTCGCCGAGGAGCGCCGCCTGTTCTACGTCGCCGCCACACGCGCGCGTGAACGCCTGGTCGTCACCGCGGTCAAGGCTTCGGCCGACGACGGCGACCAGCCCTCGCGCTTCCTCACCGAACTCGGCGTCGAACCGAAGGACGTCACCGGCCGTCCGCGCCGCCCGCTGTCGGTCGCCGCGCTGGTCGCCGAGCTGCGCGCCACCACCGTCGACCCCAGGGTCTCCGAACCGCTCCGCGAGGCCGCCGCGCAGCGCCTGGCCCGGCTGGCCGCGCTCAGCGACGACGAGGGCCGCCCCCTCGTGCCGTCCGCGCACCCGTACCGCTGGTGGGGCATGCACGAGCCGACCCACAACGAAGTCCCGCTACGGGACCGGGAACGCCCCGTCGCGCTCTCCGGCAGCGCCCTGGACCAGCTCGCGGGCACCTGCGCCCTGCAGTGGTTCCTGGGCCGCGAGGTCAGGGCGGACACCCCGGCGACCGCCGCCCAGGGCTTCGGCAACGTCGTGCACGTACTCGCCGACGAGGTCGCGTCCGGACGCACGCCCGCCGACCTCGCCGTCCTGATGGAGCGCCTGGACTCGGTCTGGGACGCGCTCGCCTTCGACGCCCCCTGGAAGTCCGCACAGGAGAAGGACCACGCGCGCGTAGCGCTCGAACGCTTCCTTCGGTGGCATGTGAGCGACCGCGCGGGCCGCACCCCGCTCACCAGCGAACACGACTTCGACGTCACGCTCGGCGCGGGCGAGTACGAGGTGCGCATCCGGGGCTCCATGGACCGGGTCGAGACCGACGCCGAAGGCCGCGCCTACGTCGTCGACTTCAAGACCGGCAAGAACGCCCCGACCGCCGCCGACGTCGCCCGCCACCCCCAGCTCGCCGTCTACCAGCTGGCCGTCCGCGAGGGCGCCCTGGACGCGCTCCTGGACGGACGCCGACCGGAACCGGGCGGCGCGGAGCTGGTGCAGCTGCGCCAGGGCGCCGCCCAGCGGGACGGCGGCGACACCCTGCCCAAGGTGCAGCCCCAGCAGCCCCTGGAACCAGGGTCAGGCGACTGGGTCGGCGAGCTGCTGGCCACCGCCGCCGGCAAGGTGCTCGACGAGCGCTTCACCCCCGCCACCGGGCAGCACTGCACGCACTGCGCCTTCCGCGCCTCGTGCAGCGCGCGGCCCGAAGGCCGCCACGTCGTGGAGTGACCCCGAGCCGGGTGACGCCGTTCACATGGGGCGGGCGGGGAGCAGGCGCACGCCGTCCGCACCCGTAGAGTTCCCGAGGTTACTGACGTATCGGCGAGGAGAAACACATGGCAGCCCACCGGAGATACCTGACGGCGGCGGTGGTCTCCGTGGCCGCGCTGGTCGGCCTCACCGGCTGCTCCAGCGGCGTGTTCGGCGGCGACGACGACAAGGGCCCGTTCGCCGGGATGAGCGCCGAAGACATCGCCGAGAAGGCCAGCAAGGCCACCAGCGGCGCGGGGTCCCTCAAGATCGACATCGAGGCGACCGAGAACGGCAAGAAGAGCCAGGTCAACTACGAGGTCGCCGCGACGGGCGTCTGCAAGGGCACCATGAACATGGCGGACCTCGGCAAGGTCGAGCTGATCGCCGTGGACAAGGCCTCCTACACCAGGGGCGGCGACGCCTACCGCGAGCGCGTCCTGGGCAGCGAGGAAGCCGCGAAGAAGACCAAGGGCAAGTGGCTGAAGGCCCCCGAAGAGCAGACGGCGGCGACCTGCGACCTGGACGCCATGTTCAAGGCCTCCGACCTCAAGGACGCCAAGCGGGGCGACGACTCCGAGGTCGACGGCACGAAGACGGCCACCCTCGTCAAGGACGGGGAGAACGGCGAGAAGGTCACCTTCCACATCGCGGCCGAGGGCGAACCGTACTTCGTCAAGATCGACAGCACCGGCGGATCCGGTCCGAGCACCCTGAAGCTCTCCCAGTTCGGCAAGAAGTTCCAGGTCACCGCCCCGCCCGCGGACCAGGTCACCGACCCGAAGGCCGTCATCAAGGGCTCCTGACACGGCCGGAGCCAGGCCTGGCCCGGCTTGTCACAGCGGCCACCGGCGACCCGGCGGGACCCGGTTGTCAGTGGCCGCCGCTAGCCTCTCTGAGGTGTCCGCACGCATCACCGACCCCGAGCAGCTCAAAGAACTCCTCGGCATCCCGTTCACCCCGGAGCAGACGGCCTGCATCACCGCGCCGCCCGCCCCGCAGGTCATCGTGGCCGGAGCCGGTTCCGGCAAGACCACGGTGATGGCCGCGCGCGTGGTGTGGCTGGTCGGCACCGGACAGGTCGCCCCCGAGCAGGTACTCGGCCTCACCTTCACCAACAAGGCGGCGGGCGAGCTGGCCGAGCGGGTACGGACCGCACTGGTCAAGGCCGGGGTCACCGACCCCGACGCGATCGACCCCGACCACCCGCCCGGCGAGCCGGTCATCTCCACCTACCACGCCTTCGCGGGCCGCCTGCTCACCGACCACGGCCTGCGCATCGGCCTGGAGCCCAGCACCCGGCTGCTCGCCGACGCCACCCGCTTCCAGCTCGCCGCGCGCGTCCTGCGCGAGGCGCCGGGCCCGTACCCCGCACTGACCCGCTCGTTCCCCGACCTGGTCAGCGACCTGCTCACACTCGACGGCGAACTCGCCGAGCACCTGACCGACCCCGAGCGGCTGCGCGCCTACGACACCGAGCTGCTCGCCGCCCTGGACGGCGTCAAGCTCAGCAACCCCGACCTGCGCAAGGTCCCCGAAGCCGCCGCCGCCCGCCTGGAGCTCGCCGAGCTCACCGGCCGGTACCGCGCCGCCAAGCGCGCCGGGGACCTGCTCGACTTCGGCGACCAGATCGCGCTGTCCGCGACCCTGGCCCGCACCCGGCCCGAGGTCGGCCGGATACTCCGCGACGAGTTCCGCGTCGTCCTCCTGGACGAGTACCAGGACACCTCCGTCGCCCAGCGCATCCTGCTCGCCGCGCTGTTCGGCGGCGGCACCGGACACGCGGTGACCGCCGTCGGCGACCCCTGCCAGGCGATCTACGGCTGGCGCGGCGCGTCCGTCGCCAACCTGGACGACTTCCCCGAGCACTTCGCGCACGCCGACGGCCGCCCGGCCGCCCGGTACGCACTCAGCCAGAACCGCCGCAGCGGCGGCCGCCTGCTCGACCTCGCCAACGGCATGGCGGCCCCGCTGCGCGCCCTGCACGAGGGAGTCGAGGCCCTGCGCCCGGCGCCCGGCGACGAACGGAAGGGCGTCGTGCGCTGCGCCCTGCTGCGCACCCACGCCGAGGAACTCGACTGGCTCGCGGACTGCATCGCCCACCTGGTGGCCATCGGCACGGCGCCCGGCGAGATCGCCGTCCTGTGCCGCACGGCCGCCGACTTCGCGCAGATCCAGGGCGCGCTGGTCGCCCGCGACATCCCGGTCGAGGTGGTCGGCCTGTCCGGGCTGCTGCACCTCCCGGAGGTCGCCGACCTCGTCGCCGTCTGCGAAGTGCTCCAGGACCCCGGCGCGAACGCCTCGCTGGTACGGCTGCTGACCGGCCCCCGCTGGCGGATCGGCCCGCGCGACCTGGCCCTGCTCGGGCGGCGCGCCCGGTCCCTGGTCCAGCACACACGCGTGGGCGACGACGACCCGGAGGCCGACCCGCAGGCTGCCCAGGACCGTCGCCTGGCCGAGGCCGTCGAGGGCGTCGACCCGTCCGAGATCATCTCGCTCGCCGACGCCCTGGACACCTTCCTGGACGGCGACGACGGCGACGACGGCCTGCCGTTCTCGACCGACGCGCGCGTACGGTTCGCCCGCCTCGCCACCGAGCTGCGCGACCTGCGCCGCTCCCTGGCCGACCCGCTGATGGACGTGCTGCACCGGGTGCTGTCCGCCACCGGCCTGGAGGTCGAGCTCTCCGCGTCCCCGCACGCCCTGGCCGCCCGCCGCCGCGAGACCCTCGCGAACTTTCTGGACGTCGCCGCCGCGTTCGCCGCCCAGGACGCCCAGGCCTCGCTGCTGTCCTTCCTCGCCTTCCTGCGCACGGCGGCCCAGTACGAGAAGGGCCTGGACAGCTCCCTGCCGGGCGGCGAGAACACCGTCAAGGTGCTGACCGCGCACAAGGCCAAGGGCCTGGAATGGGACGTGGTGGCCGTCCCCGGCCTGGTCACCGGCACCTTCCCGAGCACCCAGGGCCGCGAGAAGTGGACCGCCCAGGCCAGGGTCCTGCCACACGCGCTGCGCGGCGACGCGGACACCCTGCCCGATGTCGGGACCTGGGACAGCAAGGGCCTCAAGGCCTTCCACGCGGCCATGAAGGAACACCAGCGCACCGAGGAACTCCGCCTCGGCTATGTCACGTTCACCCGCCCGCGGTCCCTGCTGCTCGGCTCGGGGCACTGGTGGGGCCCGTCCCAGAAGAAGCCCCGCGGCCCGTCGGACTTCCTGCGCGCCCTGTACGACCACTGCGCGGCGGGCCACGGCGAGATCGAGGCCTGGGCCGAGGAACCCGCAGCGGACGAGGAGAACCCCGCCCTGGGCGAGGCGGCCGCCGAGCACGCCTGGCCGCTGCCGCTCGACACGGCGTCGATGGCGCGGCGGCGCGCGGCGGCGGCCGCCGTACTGGCCTGCCTGGACCGCCTGCCGACCACCACCGGCTCCGGGCCTGAGCCCGCCCCCGCCTCCGCCCACGACCAGGCGCACCCCGCGACCCGCGACGCCGGGGACCCGACGCGCGGCGCGTACCGGGCGGGCGGCGCGGACAGGGCGTACGACCCGTACGGCGCGTACGACCCGTACGGCGCGTACGACCCGTACGGCGCGTACGACCCCGACTGGCCGCCGCCCCCTGACGACGAGGACCCGTACGCCAGCGAGCCCGCCCCCGATCCCGAGCACGCACCCGAGCACACACCCGACGAGGACCCCACCGCCTGGGACACCTGGTCGGCACACCGCCCGGACCCCCCGGCCATCCCGCACCCCACGAGCGAGCCCGACCCGCTCACGCCGGAAGAACCACCGGCGCAGGCGGCCCCGGAGCGCCTCACCCCGGAAGAGCTCCGCACCCTCGACTCCTGGGATCGCGACTTGGAGGCCCTCGCCGCCGAGCTGCACCGCTCCCGCGAGGCCGTCCGCGAGGTCCACGTCCCGCCGACCCTCACCGCGTCCCAGGTCCTGCACCTCGCCGCCGACCCCGACGACTTCGCGCGCGAACTGGCCCGCCCCATGCCCAAGCCGCCCCGCCCCGCGGCCCGCAGGGGCACCCGGTTCCACGCCTGGGTGGAGTCCCGCTTCGAGGCGCTGGAACTCCCCCTGCTGCCCCCCGACGACCTGCCCGGCAGCACATCCGAGATCGCCGACGAGCAGGACCTGGAGACCCTGAAGGAGGCCTTCGAGCGCACCCCTTACGCCCACCGCACCCCGTACCGTGTCGAGGCGCCGTTCCAGCTGACCATCGCGGGCCGCGTCATCCGGGGCCGCATCGACGCGGTCTACCGCGCGGAGGAGCCCGGCGCGGTCGAGGAGCCCGGCGCGGTCGAGGAGTCCGGCGCGGTCGAGGAGTCCGGCGCGGTCTACGAGATCGTCGACTGGAAGACCGGCCCCGCCGAATCCGCCGACCCGCTCCAGCTGGCGGTCTACCGGCTGGCCTGGGCCGAACAGCACGGCCTGCCCCCGGAGGCGGTCCGGGCCGCGTTCGTCCACGTACGCAGCGGCGAGACCGTACGGCCCGCGAACCTGCCGGACCGCGCGGGCCTCGAACGCATCCTGCTAGGCCCGGCCTCCCCGGTCTCCGCGGATCAGCCCGCGGAGACCGGGGAGACCGGGGAGACAGGACCTGGCCGAACCGGGCGACAAGCCGCCCCCAGCAGCCGGATAGGCTCGGAACCATGAGCCAGCCCATTGACAACGCGGTCAACGGGGTCAGCGCGGTCGGTGCGGCCGACGCGGCCCGCACGGCCAGCGCCGTCCGCGCGTACATCGAGACCCACCGCCCCGCCTTCCTCGACGACCTCGCCGACTGGCTGCGCATCCCCTCCGTGTCCGCCCAGCCCGAGCACGCGCCCGACGTGCGACGCAGCGCCGACTGGCTCGCCGCCAAGCTGAAAGAGACCGGGTTCCCCACCGCCGAGGTCTGGCAGACGCCCGGAGCGCCCGCCGTCTTCGCCGAATGGCCCTCCGACGACGCGGACGCGCCCACCGTCCTGGTCTACGGCCACCACGACGTACAGCCCGCGGCCCGCGAGGACGGCTGGGACACCGACCCCTTTGAACCGGTGACCGCCGGAGACCGCCTCCACGCGCGCGGCGCGGCCGACGACAAGGGCCAGGTCTTCTTCCACACCCTGGGAGTGCGCGCGCACCTCGCCGCCACCGGACGCACCACCCCCGCCGTCCACCTCAAGCTGCTGATCGAGGGCGAGGAGGAGTCCGGATCCCCGCACTTCCGCGCCCTGGTCGAAGAGCACGCCGACCGCCTCGCCGCCGACGTCGCGATCGTGTCGGACACCGGTATGTGGTCCGAGACCACCCCCACCGTCTGCACCGGCATGCGCGGCCTGGTCGAGTGCGAGATCGAGCTGCGCGGCCCGGACCAGGACATCCACTCCGGCTCGTTCGGCGGCGCCGTCCCCAACCCGGCGACCGCCGCCGCGCGCCTGGCCGCTGCCCTGCACGACGACCACGCGCGCGTGGCGATCCCCGGCTTCTACGACGGGATCACCCCGCTCACCGACCGCGAGCGGGAACTCTTCGCCGAACTCCCCTTCGACCAGGACGCCTGGCTGCGCACGGCCAAGTCGTACGCGGCACACGGCGAGGACGGCTACTCGACCCTGGAGCGCGTCTGGGCCCGCCCCACCGCCGAGGTCAACGGCATCGGCGGCGGCTACCAGGGCGCGGGCGGCAAAACGATCATCCCGTCCTCGGCGTTCCTGAAGCTCTCCTTCCGGCTGGTCGCGGGCCAGGACCCGCGGCACATCGAAGCGGCCGTACGCGACTGGACGGCCGCGCGGATCCCGCCCGGCATCCGGCACACACTCACCTTCAGCGGCGCCACCCGCCCCTGCCTGACGCCGCTGGAGCACCCGGCGCTCCAGTCCGTCGCCCGCGCCATGGGCCGCGCCTTCGGCCAGCCGATCCGCTTCACCCGCGAGGGCGGCTCGGGACCGGCCGCCGACCTCCAGGACGTACTCGGCGCGCCCGTGCTGTTCCTGGGCGTCTCCGTACCGTCGGACGGCTGGCACGCGCCGAACGAGAAGGTCGAACTCGACCTGCTCCTCAAGGGCGTCGAAGCCACCGCCTACCTGTGGGGCGACCTCGCCGACACCTGGCGTCCGCCCCACCGCGCCGAACCCGCGTGAGGCCCACGGAACGCCACTGCCTCGCACCATCTGCCGAGCACCGATCCCATCGGGGGAGTTGGAAGCACTCGTGACCACCTGGACCGACCGCACCGCCGACCGGCCCCTGTCGCTGACCGCACCGAGCGGCATCGACCGCGCGGCCCACCACCGCCTCGACGAGGCCTGGCTCGCCGCGGCCTGGAGCCACCCCACGACCCGCGTCTTCGTGGTCTCCGGCGGTCAGGCCCTCATCGACGACACCCCCGACGGCCGTACGGAGCTGGTCACGACCCCCGCATTCGAGGCCCCGGTCACCGAGACCCACCGCTATTTCCTCGGCACCGACGAGGACGGCGTCAGCTACTTCGCGCTGCAGAAGGACGCCCTGCCCGGCCGCATGGACCAGTCCGCGCGCCCCGCGGGCCTGCGCGAGGCGGGGCTGCTGCTCTCGCCGCGCGACGCGAGCCTGATGGTGCACGCCGTGGCGCTGGAGAACTGGCAGCGGCTGCACCGCTTCTGTTCGCGCTGCGGCGAGCGCACGGCCATCGCCGCCGCCGGGCACATCCGCCGCTGCCCCGCCTGCGGCGCCGAGCACTACCCGCGCACCGACCCGGCGGTGATCATGCTGGTCACGGACGAGCACGACCGCGCGCTGCTCGGCCGCCAGGTCCACTGGCCGGAAGGACGGTTCTCGACGCTCGCGGGCTTCGTCGAGCCCGGCGAGTCGATCGAGCACTCAGTCCGCCGCGAGGTCTGGGAAGAGGCGGGCGTCAAGGTGGGCGACGTCGAGTACATCGCCAGCCAGCCCTGGCCGTTCCCGTCCAGCCTGATGCTGGGCTTCATGGCGCGCGCGACCTCGCCGGAGATCACCGTGGACGGCGAGGAGATCGAGGAGGCCCGCTGGTTCTCGCGGGACGAACTGACCGCCGCCTTCGCGTCGGGCGAGGTGCTGCCCCCGTACGGCATCTCGATCGCGGCCCGGCTGATCGAGCTCTGGTACGGCAGGCCGCTGCCCAAGCCCGTACCCTGACAGACCCCAGACCCCGAGCCACCCGGACGGGCAGGACGGACAAGAGAGGCGCCCCGTGGCCGACTACCGCATCGAGACCGTCCGCACCGGGTACCGGAACTGGACGGCCCGCAACGACCGCGGCGCCGAGGTCAAGATGGCCGCCGCCGACGACACCGGAGCCCAGCCGTCGTTCACGCCCGTCGAACTGCTGCTCGCGGCGCTGGGCGGCTGTGGCGGTCTGGTGCTCGACCGCACCGCGCGCGCCGTCGACCACGACGACCTGCGCATCGTGGTCGAGACCGTCCCGACCCCCGACAACGGCGACGGCGACGACGGCCGCATCGGCAAGGTCCGCATCAGCTACGAGCTGGACATCCCCGCGGACGCCAACGGCGGCCGGGCGGCCGAGGTCTTCGCCCGCGGCGTACGCCTGACCCACGAGAAGCACTGCACCGTCAGCCGCACCGTGGAACACGGCGCCCAGGTCGAGGCGATCCTCCCGGACGGCACCACCGGCTTCACCAGCGCCTGAACACACGCGAGCCCCCGCACCGTGACGGGGGCTCGCGAGACACGCACCGCGCGCCGGGTCAGACGCCGACCTTCTGCTTGACCTGCGCCAGCGACGGGTTCGTCAACGTCGAACCGTCCGCGAACAGCACGGTCGGCACCGTCTGGTTGCCGCCGTTCGCCTTCTCCACGAAGGCCGCGGAGTCCGGGTCCTGCTCGATGTTGATCTCTGTGTACGCGATGCCCTCACGGTCCATCTGGCTCTTCAGCCGACGGCAGTAGCCGCACCAGGTGGTGCTGTACATCGTCACAGTGCCCGGCATGTCGGGTGCTCCTTGGGTGTGCGCTGGCGGACGGGGTGTGCGCTCCGGTACCGGCGCGCACCAGACTGGAACACGGGGAACGGGGTCGCCATTCCCGCCGTATGAGTACGACCAATTTAGTACGACCAATACTGTCCCCCTGTGGACAACCGGCTCAGGGGTCTCCGGCGACCTGGCAGCATGGCAGGGTGACAGCAGCAACGCACTCCACTCTCTTCCCACAGGTGCCGGATTCCCCCGACGCCGTGCTGGCCGGGCTCGACCCGGAGCAGCGCGAGGTCGCCACCGCCCTGCACGGGCCGGTGTGCGTACTCGCGGGGGCGGGCACCGGCAAGACCCGCGCGATCACCCACCGGATCGCGTACGGCGTGCGCGCCGGGATACTCCAGCCCACGAGCGTGCTGGCCGTCACCTTCACCAACCGCGCCGCGGGCGAGATGCGCGGCCGACTGCGCCAGCTCGGCGCGCAGGGCGTCCAGGCGCGCACCTTCCACTCCGCGGCCCTGCGCCAGCTCCAGTACTTCTGGCCCAAGGCGGTCGGCGGGCAGCTGCCCCGGCTGGTCGAGCGGAAGGTCCAGCTGGTCGCCGAGGCCGCGGCCCGCTGCCGGATCCGCCTGGACCGCACCGAGCTGCGCGATGTGACCGGCGAGATCGAGTGGTCCAAGGTCACCCAGACCGTGCCCGCCGACTACCCGGTCGGCGCGGCGAAGGCGGGCCGCGAGATGCCCCGCGACCCGGCCGAGATCTCGCAGGTCTACGCGATGTACGAGCAGCTCAAGCAGGACCGCTCGGTGATCGACTTCGAGGATGTGCTGCTGCTCACCGTCGGCGTACTCGAGGACCGGTACGACATCGCCGAGCAGATCCGCTCCCAGTACCAGCACTTCGTGGTGGACGAGTACCAGGACGTCAGCCCGCTCCAGCAGCGGCTGCTCGACCTGTGGCTCGGCGACCGGGACAGCCTCTGCGTGGTCGGCGACGCCAGCCAGACGATCTACTCCTTCACCGGGGCGACCCCCGACCACCTGCTGAACTTCCGCACCCGCCACCCCCAGGCCACGGTCGTGAAGCTGGTCCGTGACTACCGCTCCACACCCCAGGTCGTCCAACTGGCCAACGGCCTGCTCAGCCAGGCACGCGGCCGCGCCGCCGAACACCGTCTGGAACTGCTCTCGCAGCGCGATCCGGGCCCCGAGCCCCGCTACACGGAGTACGGCGACGAGCCCGCCGAGGCCGAAGGCGCCGCCCGCCGCATCCGGGACCTGATCGCCTCCGGAGTCCCCGCCGGCGAGATCGCGGTGCTGTTCCGTACGAACGGCCAGTCCGAGCTCTACGAACAGGCCCTGGCGGACGTCGGCGTGGCCTATCAGCTGCGCGGAGCGGAGCGGTTCTTCGAGCGCACCGAGGTGCGCGAGGCGGGCGCCGCACTGCGCGGCGCGGCCCGCTTCGGCGGCAATGACGCGCTCCTGGACGACACCGTGGACGTGCCGTCCCAGGTCCGCGCCGTGCTGTCGACCAAGGGCTGGACGACCGAGCCGCCGACCGGCTCCGGCGCGGTCCGGGACCGCTGGGAGTCCCTGGCCGCGCTGGTGCGCCTGGCCGAGGACTTCGCGCGGGCCAAGCCCGATGCGACCCTCGCGGACCTGGTGGCCGAGCTCGACGAGCGCGCCGCCGCCCAGCACGCCCCCACGGTCCAGGGCGTCACCCTCGCCTCGCTGCACGCGGCCAAGGGCCTGGAGTGGGACGCCGTCTTTCTGGTCGGCCTCGCCGAGGGCATGATGCCGATCGCCTACGCCAAGACCGACGAGCAGGTCGAGGAGGAGCGCCGCCTGCTCTACGTCGGGATCACTCGGGCCAGGCTGCACCTGTCGCTGTCGTGGGCGCTGTCCCGCTCGCCCGGCGGCCGCGCCTCGCGCCGCCCCAGCCGCTTCCTGACCGGTCTGCGGCCCGGCTCCGCCGCCATCGCCCCCCGTGCCGCGGGTGGCTCCGGATCCGTGGAGCGCGGCGGCGCGGGGCGTGCCAGGCGCGGGCCGCGCGGCCCGGTGTCCTGCCGGGTGTGCGGGCGGACCCTGACCGACGCGGGCGAGATGAAGCTGATGCGCTGCGAGGACTGCCCGTCCGACATGGACGAAGGCGTCTACGCGCGGCTGCGCGACTGGCGCGCGGACCGCGCTCGGGAGCTCGGGCAACCCGCGTACTGCGTCTTCACGGACAAGACCCTGATGGCGATCGCCGAGTCCGTGCCGGAAGCCGACGCCGAGCTCGCCCGAATCCCCGGAGTCGGGGTGCGCAAACTCAACCGCTTCGGAGCCGATGTGCTGGCCATCTGTGCAGGTCAGGAGCTGGCTGAGGAGCCCGCGCCGGCCGTCGGCGACAACTGAGACGAACTCGTCGAAAAAATAGTTTGCGCGCGCCCCGACACTCCCCATAGGTTCTTAACCACGGAAACAGCGGCTTCTCCGAAGCCCTGGTTCCGTGCTGTACTTGAAGACCTTCGGGCCGTTTCACCACGGCCCCAGAGACGCCGAGAGGAGGCGAGTCCAGTGATCACCATCAACGCCAGCACCACCAAAATGACCGTTGCCGATCGCTCGGTCGTCGCCACCTGCCCGCTCGGAATCTCGATCCAGGCCACCGGTCTGTCCGGCGTCAGCGCCGTGCGTCCGGAACCGCGCCCGGAGCCTCTCTCCCTTCTCACCGTCCTGCCGGTCAGCGAGGGCAACGAAGGCAATGAGCGACCGACCAAGGCATCGGCGGCAGCAGTAGCAACGGCACAGGCGCATGCCTGCGCCTTTGCGGCAGCCGGTGCCGGCTCCCGGAAGCAGACGACGAAGCAGTACATGTGGGCCTACCGCGGGCTCGAACCCTGGAGTGATCCAGCCTGATCCAGGATCAGGCCGGCGCCTTCAGGGCCGCGGAACCCCACCCGGGATCCGCGGCCCTTCTGTTTTCCCCGAACGGGGAGAGCGGAGCGAAGGGGCCATCGGACCAGCAGTACCTGGTACCAGCCGCCACCCGGCCAACCGGCCGGAACGACCAGACGAGGAAGCCGCCACCGTGCCGACCGAGACGCACGCACCGTCCGTACCCCCTTCAGAGACGAACCCGCCCCCCGGCCTGGAGAACTCCTTGACCTCGCTCAGCCCGCTCACTCCGCTCACCGCCCTCGACGACGCCATCGAGAACCTCGGCGAGGCCGTGCCCTGCCGCGGCTACGACCCGGAGGTCTTCTTCGCCGAGTCGCCGGCGGACGTCGAGTACGCCAAGTCCCTCTGCCGTACCTGCCCGCTGATGGAGGCCTGCCTGGCCGGCGCCAAGGAGCGGCGCGAGCCGTGGGGCGTCTGGGGCGGCGAACTCTTCGTCCAGGGCGTGGTCGTGGCCCGCAAGCGGCCGCGTGGCCGCCCGCGCAAGAACCCGGTCGTCGCATGAACACCTCCGGAACCATCGATCGCCCCCTCACGCACGACCCCATGAAGCAGGCCCCGATGAAGCCCGTCAGCTCCGAGCCCGTCGGCTCCGCGACCTCAGACTCCACTTACTCCGGCGCGAACGCCTCGCGTCAGAACAGGACCCGTGAAATGCAACTCCAACCAGAAGCCCTGGCCCGTGCGCATATGCACGACCAACTGCGCGCCGCCGAGACGGAGCGCCGTGCGCTGCGCCTGGTGACCGCCCGGCGGATGCAGCGCCGCGCCGAGCGCGCCTCGCTGCGTGCCCGCCGTGCCCTGGCCATGGCGGTCATGAACTGACCGCCCAGGCCGACCGCCCCCACCACGGGGCCGCCGCACGCCCTGGCTGACCATCCCGCGGGGGCCGCTGCCGAACGCAGCGGTCCCCGCGGTGCGTTGCGCTCCCCGAACGGTCACCGCAGCGATATCGTCGCCCAGTGAACCAGTCCACTCCTCACCCCGACCCCGCGCGGCAGCCGGGCGCCGGGAGCATCGAGTGTTCCCGCTGCGGCGCCGTGGCCGAAGGCCCGCCGCTCACCTGGACCTGCTCCGTCGAGAACGGCGCGCGCCGCTACTTCTGCGAGACGTGCGCCCGCGCCAACCTCAGAGCGATCGAGGGCAGGCTCGACTCCAACTGGTGGTGACCGCCATGCTGCTGGTGACCACCGCCCCGGTGGTGACGCCGACGGCGCGCACCGCCGCGCGCACCGTCAGGCTTCGGCGGCGGCGGGTCCCTCGATGTCTTCGGCCAGGAATCCGGGCACCCAGGTCTCGAGCTCGTCCCGCAGCCGTACCGTCGCGCCGAGTTGGCAGAGCACACCGATGGTGCTGAGCGTCACCCGGTGAATCAGCAGATACGACGGCGGCAGGTTCAGCTGCTTGCCCAGCTGATGGGCGGGGGAGCGGGGGTCGCCGATCCGCGTCGCCTGCGCGCGCAGCCAGTCCCGCGTGAACACGAACTCCTCGGCGTGCACCGGCTCGATGATCGGCACCAGGTAGTCCAGGACCTCGTTCGGGTCGAGCGTGATCGACTCCTTGACGAACCCCTCCGCGCACAGCAGGTCGTACACCGCGTCGGCCTCGCCGCTGATCGCCATCCGCAGCGATTCGCCTATCGGTCCCGGCAGCCCTCCGGGCAGCCGGTCCACCGTGCCGAAGTCCAGCACCCCGAGCTGCCAGCCCTCCGTGCCGTCCTCCTCGCGCACCGGCAGCAACCGGAAGTTGCCGGGGTGCGGATCGGCGTGCAGCAGCCCGGTGCGCGCGGGGCCGGAGAACAGGAACCGGGCCAGCAACTGCCCCGCACGGTCCCGCTGCTCGGCGGTGCCGTCGGCGATCACCTCGGACAGCGGTACCCCGTCGAGCCACTCCGTCACCAGCACCTGGTCGGCCTGGTGCACCACATCGGGCACCCGCACATCGGGGTCGGCGGCGAACTCCTCGGCGTGGTCCCGCTGCGCCTGGGCCTCCAGGGAGTAGTCGAGCTCCTCCGACACCCGGTCACGCAGCTCGGCGATGAGGGGCTTGATATCCATCCCTGGAATCAGTGGTGCCAGCACCTTCGAGAACCGGGCGAGCTGGTTGAGGTCCGAGATCAGTGCCTCCCCGGCGCCCGGATACTGCACCTTGACCGCGACCTCTCGCCCGTCGTGCCAGACGGCCCGGTGCACCTGGCCGATCGACGCCGCCGCCGACGGCTTGTCCTCGAACTCCAGGAACCACTCCCGCCAGTCGGCGCCGACCTGCTCGGCGAGTACGGCGTGCACCGTGCTCGCGGGCATCGGCGGCGCCGCCTCCTGGAGCTTCGTCAGCGCGGCCCGGTAGGGCCCGGCGACCTCCTCGGGCAGCGCGGACTCGAAGACGGACAGCGCCTGCCCGAGCTTCATGGCACCGCCCTTGAGCTCGCCGAGCACCTTGAACAGCTGCTCCGCCGTGCGCTGTTGCAGCTCGCGCCCCACGATCTCGGCGGGCTTGCCGCCTATCCGCTTGCCGAGCCCCCAGGTCGCCCGGCCCGCGATGCCGAGCGGCAGCGCGGCCAGCTTGGCGGTACGAGTGACCGCTTTCCGGGGTAGATCAGACATACGCCCCTCCAAAACCCAGACAGCCGCGCCCTGTCGGGCGGTTACCGGGCCATTGTCTCGTGCCGCTCCCGAACCTCACTGGAGCCCTCCCGCCTAGCGCCCCGAGCCGCTCCACAGGGACAACCCGCGTGCGGCGCCACCCGGTGGGACGACCAGGCCAGGGCAGGCAGCGACACCTCGCACCGCGCCCCCGCACTCGTCGGCGACGCCCCGTCCACAAAGGCCAGCGCGTGCCCCGCGGCCAGCCCCGCCACCGCCGTCGACAGCGAGAGCTCACCGGCCGGCACCGGACGCTCCTGCCCCGAGCGCCACTGTGCCACGAGCCGCGGCCACAGCGGATCACGCTCCGCGCGCGTGCGTTCGAGACAGCCCGCGCAGGCCGACTCGCCCGGCAGGACCAGCGGCCCCACCACGCCCGTGCCCTCGATCACCCCCGCGTACAGGTGCGGTGTCCCGGTCGCCATCAGCTGCTCGGCGGCGGCCGGATCGGGCGCGTACCCGTCCAGACCCTCCCGCGGGGCCAGCACGACCAGCGAGAACCCAGGCTCCCCACGCCGCTCCGCGGCCGCGGCCGACCGCCGAGGCGGTATCGATCGGGGCAACCGGCCGGGTGCGCATCGGCGCACCAACCGTCGCGCGGCCTCCTCCCTGCGCCCCCCGACGGACTCGGCGGGCAGGCCGCCAGGCGCCACATCCCATGGCTCGACGCAGCCGCCGTCCCGTACGTCGACCCCGCCCACACCGGCCCCGGCGAGCACCGCGGCCACGCTCGCCCCGACCCGGCCCAGACCCCTGACCTGCACCCGCGTGGTGCGCCTGGCCGCCAGACGGCCCAGGGCCCCGTCCGGTTCACGGGCCGTGAGGGACAGCGCCGCCAGATCCGGGCGCAGGCGGTCCAGGGCGGGTCCAGCCCTGGACCGTAACTCCTGTGCCGCCGCGCCGCCGCCGGTCGCGTCATCCAGCAGACCCGCCGCGGCCAGCCGCGCCACCAGCCGGTCCAACTGCTCGTCGGGCAGCCCCGCGCAGCGGGCCTCCGCGCGCAGCAGCGGCAGCCCGCGGGTGCCGTCGAGCAGCGTCAGCAGTCGCGCGGTGACGGCGCCCAGCGGGCCCAGCGTCATCGCGTGCGCGGGCGCGACCCCGAACTGGGCGGTCCGCGGATCCCGCCAAGCGCGCCGCAGAGCGGGCTTCAGCATCGGATGCCTGACTGTGTGCATGGTGGTTCTCCCCGTCGGCGGTGGTTTCCTGCGATCCACCGTCAGCTTGCCCGCCCGGCCGAACGGCCGCGCAGAGTTATCCACAGGCGCGGGGCGATAGTCGTACAAGCGGTGGGTGGTGTGGGCGGATCGGCCGCGAACCGCCGCGGAGGGAGGACTTCCCCCGCCGCCAGCGGGTAACGTCAGGGCGTGCCCGCCGATCCACTGCACACCGGAAGAAGCCCGCAGCGCAGCGCGACAAGCCAGCCGCCACGCGGCTCGGCGGTGAGCGCGGTCGAGGTCCGCAGAAGCGCACGCCGACGGCGAACGGTCTCCGCGTATCGCGAGGGCGACCGGACCATCGTGCTGATCCCCGCCCGGATGTCCGAGGCGGAGGAGCAGCGCTGGGTGGGCGTCATGCTGGACAAGCTGGCGGCCCAGGAGAGCAAGCGGCTGCTCGGCGACACCGACCTGGCCGAGCGCGCGGAGCAGCTGTCCGAGCAGTACTTCGACAGCCGGGCCAGACCCACATCGGTCCGCTGGGTCACCAACCAGAACACCCGCTGGGGCTCGTGCACACCGGCCGAGGGCAGCATCCGGCTCTCGCACCGGCTGCAGGGCATGCCCGAGTACGTCGTCGACTACGTACTCCTGCACGAGCTGGCGCATCTGCTGGTGCCCGGACACGGCGCCGGGTTCTGGCAGCTCCTCGAGGCGTATCCGCGGACCGAACGGGCCCGCGGATACCTCGAAGGCGTGGTCGCGGCCGACCGGCTCCCGTACCTGCCCGCCGCGCGCGACGAGTGAGCGACGGCCCTGCCGCGACGAGTGAGCGACGGTTCTGTACCGAGTGGGTCCCGGCTTGGTTCGATGTCGCCGCTTGCCGATAGCCTGACGGACCGGACCGGGTTCACAGCCAGGACAGTCAGGATGGGGGATGGCAGGTACGCATGAGCAGGCAATTCCAACGCGGCCACAAGGCCAAGATCAGCGATCTCACCGCGGGCACGGACCTCTACGTCGGTGTGCAGATCTCGAGTCCGGGGCTGACCTTCGACATCAGCTGCTTCGGCCTCGACGCCTCCGAGCAGCTGTCCGACGACCGCTACTTCATCTTCTTCAATCAGCCGAAATCCCCCGAGGAATCCCTGCAGCTGCTCGGCGCGCAGGCGGGTGACACCGAGTCCTTCCGGGTGACGCTCGACCGGATTCCGCCGCAGATCCAGAAGCTGTCCTTCACCGCGACGATCGACGGCGCGGGCCAGATGTCGCAGATCGCCCCCGGCTACATCCGGATCGTCGCAGGCGGCGACGAGGTGGCCCGGTACGCCTTCGACGGCTCGGAGTTCACCACCGAGCGCGCGGTGATGCTGGGCGACTTCTATCTGAAGGACGTCTGGCGGTTCGCCGCGGTCGGCCAGGGCTTCGACGGCGGACTCGACGCCCTGCTGAGGAACTTCGGCGGCGAGGTCGCCGAGGAGGAGCCAGCGCCGCAGCAGCCGCAGGGCGCGGCCCCCGGTTTCGCCCCGCCCGCGCAGCCTGCCGCGCCCGCCCCGTCCTTCGGCGCACCGGCCCAGCCGGACCCGACACCGCCTCCGGCCCCCGCCCCGTCCTTCGGCGCACCCCCCGCCCAGGCCGGCCCCGTGCCCGCCCAGCCCCCGGCGCCGCAGCCCCCGGCCCCCGCCGCGCCGAACATGCACGCCGCGCCGACCATGGCCGCACCCCTGGCTCCGCAGGGCACACCTCCGCCGCCCCCGCCGCCCGCACCCGCGCCGTACGGGCAGCAGCCCCCGCAGCCGCCCCAGCAGCCGCAGTTCGGCCAGGTCCCCGGCCAGCCCGCGGCCCCCGGCCCGACCCCGTACGGGCAGCCTCCAGGCGCTCCTCAGGGCATGCCGCAGGGCGTACCCCAGGGCGGCGGCACCGGACTCGGCGTCAGCCTGGAGAAGTACCGCGAGGCTCCCACCGGCCAGCGCTGGGCCCTGCAGAACGGCCAGCTGGCCCGCGCCGACCTCGGCGTCGACCCGCGGCCCGTGCTCGCCCGGCAGGGCAGCATGGTCCTCTACCAGGGCAAGGTCGACTTCAGCTATAAGGGCGCCGGATTCGCCGGCCGCATCACCGGCAACGCCACCGGCCAGGAAATGCAGCTGATGCGCTGCACCGGCGGCGGTCAGGTGTTCTTCGCCGAGGACGCCGCGTATCTGCACCCGATCGAGCTCCAGGGCGACGCGATCTGCGTCTCCGCGGAGAACGTCCTCGCCTTCGACGAGTCCCTCCAGCACGAGGTGCGCCGCATCGAGGGCCACGGCATTCCCGGCGGCGCGCTCTACACCATGCAGTTCCAGGGCACGGGGACCGTCGTCGTGAAGACCAAGGGCACCCCGGTCGTGCTCCCGGTCACCCCGACGACCTTCGCGGACGCGGACGCCGTGGTCGCCTGGTCGGCCGCGTCCCAGGTGATCGTCTCCAGCCAGGTGCGGCTGCGCCGTCAGGCCTACCCCGGACACAGCGGGGAGAGCGTGAACCTGCAGTTCCGCGGCGCGCCCGGCAACTTCATCGTCGTCCAGCCCTACGAGGTCTGAGGAGCCCGTCATGACGCAGCAGCCCATCGCGGGCTTCGCCCCGACACCGCCAGCCCAGCGCATGGAGAACCACGGCAGCAACATGCTCAAGGTCGCCATGCAGAGCGGCTACGACCTCTTCGCGCGCACCGGCTCGATGGTCGCCTACGAGGGCTTCGTCCAGTACGAGCCCAACCCGCCCGCCGTCCGGCAGATGGCCTCCCAGTGGCTCACCGGCGAAGGCGCCCCGCTGATGCGCTGCCACGGCGACGGGCTGCTCTACCTCGCGGACTACGGCGCGGATGTCGTTGTCCTCAACCTCGCGGGTGACAGCCTCTCCGTCAACGGCACCAATGTGCTGGCCTTCGACGCCCAGCTCCAGTGGCAGGTCGAGCGGGTCAAGGGCATGGCCAAGTTCAGCGGGCAGGGCCTGTTCAACGTCTCGATCACGGGCAACGGCTGGGTCGCCCTGACCTCCCGCGGCACCCCGATCGTGGTCGACTGCGGACGCGGCGATGACGAGACCTATGTGGACCCGGACGCCCTCGTCGCCTGGTCCACGAACCTCAAGGTCAAGGGCAAGCGCAGCTTCAAGGCCTCCTCGATGATCGGCCGCGGCAGCGGCGAGGCCTACCAGCTGGGTTTCTCCGGCCAGGGATTCGTCGTCGTACAGCCCAGTGAGGACAGCGCCGACCGCCTCCGGGCACGCGGCTGAGGGAGCGCACACATGCAGAGTCCGCTTTTCGCACACACAGAGGTCCAGACACAGGACCGTTACGCGCTCCAGAACGAGAGGCTGCTGCGCGTCTCCCTGTCCGGCCACGAGGACGTGCTGGCCCGCCAGGGCAGCATGGTCGCCTACCAGGGGATGCTGGAGTTCGACGGCGAGTACCAGAGCCGCGGCCAGCAGCAGGCGCGGGCCGTGACCGGTGAGGGCCTGAGCCTGATGCGCTGCTCGGGGCAGGGCACCGTCTACCTCGCCAACCTCGCCCAGAGCATCCACATCGTCGACGTCGGCCAGGACGGCCTGACCGTCGACGGCGCGTATGTGCTGGCCCTGGACTCCCATCTGCACTGGGACGTCATCAGCGTCGACAGCCAGTACGGGATCTCCGGCTCGGGCAAGTACAACCTGGCCATCACCGGCCAGGGCAAGGTGGCCCTGATGACCTCGGGGCAGCCCCTGATGATGCGGGTCACGCCCGAGAAGTACGTCAACGCCGACGCGGACGCGGTGGTCGCCTGGTCGACCTCGCTGCGGGTGCAGATGCAGTCCCAGACGAGCTCGTCCGGGGTGTGGCGCCGCCGGGGCGCCACCGGGGAGGGCTGGGAGCTCAGCTTCATGGGAGAGGGCTTCGCCCTCGTCCAGCCCAGTGAGCTGCTGCCGCCGCAGAACGCCGTGATCGGCCAGGGCCTGGCCGCGCAGTTCGGCATGGGGCAGCAGGGCGCGCGGGGCCAGAACCAGGGCAACGCCTGGAGCTGACCCGTACGGGTCCGGACAACGGGAAACGGTAAGGGGCGATCGCCAGGCGACCGCCCCTTACTCGTACGTCAGACCGTCAGACCGTCAGGCGGTCGCGGGCGGCCGCCAGCAGCCGCCCCACCGAACCGTCGCTCACCTCGGCCACTTCGTCATAGGCGAACCAGCGCAGGTCCAGTGACTCCTCGCTGATCCGCTCGACCGCACCGGCCGGAGCCAGCGCGGCGTACTGCACATCGAGATGCCAGTGGCAGGGCGCCGGGATCGGATGCCGGTCCAGCGTCACCGGGCCACCGGGCAGCAGAGTCAGCCCAGGGACCCCCGACTCCTCGGTGGCCTCGCGCAGCGCGGCATCGGCGAGCGTGGCGTCCTGCGGCTCGCAGTGCCCGCCCATCTGCAGCCACATCCGCAGCTTCTTGTGCAGAGTCAGCAGCACGCGCCCGCGTGCGGGGTCGATGACCAGCGCGCTCGCCGTCACATGCCCGGCCGTGCAGGCCTTCCACATGCCGTCCGGGTGTGCGGCCAGGTGGTCCAGATAGAGCTGGCGCAGCTCTGCCTGCTCTCCGTGCCGCGTCTCGTAGCCCTTCAGTACGAGTACGGCGTCGTCGTGGAGGCTCACTCGCCGTCCCCGCTCTTGCGCTCGCCGCCGTCCTCGTCGTCCTTCCTGAGGTCCGGCTTGCCCGCCGGGCCGCCGCCCGCCGCCTCGCCGAGCATCTTGTCCAGCTCGGAGAAGTCCAGCTGCTCGTGGTGGACGAAGCCGTCCGGGTCGTCCAGGTCCTGGGCGGTCGGCAGCATGTCCGGGTGCTCCCACAGGTGGTCCCGGCCGTCCACACCGCGCGCGTCCGTGAGCGAGGCCCACAGCCGCGAGGCGTCCCGCAGCCGACGCGGCCGCAGCTCAAGCCCGATCAGCGTCGCGAACGTCTGCTCCGCGGGGCCGCCCGTGGCACGCCGCCTGCGCAGCGTCTCACGCAGCGCCGACGCCGAGGTCAGCCGGTCCTTGGCGGCCTCGTGCACCACCGCGTCCACCCAGCCCTCGACCAGCGCGAGCGCCGTCTCCAGGCGGGCCAGGGCGGCCTTCTGCTCCGGGGTGTCCTCAGGCTGGAACATGCCCTGCTGGAGCGCGTTCTGCAGCTCCTCCGGGTTCTGCGGGTCGAACTGACCGACCACGTCCTCCAGCTTCGAGGTGTCGACCTTGATGCCGCGCGCGTACCCCTCCACCGCGCCGAACAGGTGCGAGCGCAGCCACGGCACATGGGAGAACAGCCGCTGGTGGGCCGCCTCGCGCAAGGCCAGATACAGCCGGACCTCGTCCAGGGGCACCCCCAGGTCCTTGCCGAACGCCGCGATGTTCACCGGGAGCAGCGCGGCCTTGCCCGCCGGGCCCAGCGGCAGCCCGATGTCGGTCGAGCCGACCACCTCGCCCGCGAGCACGCCCACGGCCTGCCCGATCTGCTGGCCGAACATCGCGCCGCCCATCGAGCGCATCATCCCGAGCAGCGGACCGGCCATGGCCTGCATCTCCTCGGGCAGTACGTCGCCCATCGCGGCCCCGACCCGCTCGGCCACCGGGTCGACCAGCTCCTGCCACACCGGCAGCGTCGCCTCGACCCACTCGGCCCGAGACCACGCCACCGCCGCGCCCGCCCCGGAGGGCAGCGAGGTCGCGCCGTCCAGCCACAGGTCGGCCAGCCGCACCGCCTCCTCGACGCCGGACCGCTCGGCGGGGCCGACACTGGCGTCCTTGCCGCCGTCAGAGGTGCCCTGCGAGACGGTCTGCCGGGCGATCTGCTTGGCCATGTCCCAGTTCACCGGGCCGCCCTCGTACGACAGCATCTGGCCCAGCTGCTGGAAGGCGGCGCCCAGGTCGCTCGGGTCCATGGAACCGAACATCGCGGCGAACGGGTTGTCGCCCCCCGCGCCGCCGGCGCCACCGAGGCCGAAGCCGAACGGGCCCGCGGGTCCCTGGGCGTCGCCGCCCTGTCCCCCACCGGGGGTGCCCTTCTTCTTGCCCTCGTCGCCGTCTTCCGGCTCCTCCGGCGGAAGGCCGAATCCGAATGGGGTGTCACTCACGGGAATCCTCGGCTCGTAGGGCCGTCGGCCACTGGCCGACGGCGGCTGCCCGACTTTTGCCATCCAGCGTAGACACCCGAGCGGCTTCGGGGCTCGGTGCTCCGCTGCCGCGCGGGCTGCGGCAGGATGGACGCCACCTGGTCCATACGCGTCTTTCGCGTACGTACTGAAGACAACCGCTGGAGACGCCCGGTGAGTTCCCCAGATCCGCAGGTTCGCGCAGCGCGAAACCATTCAACCGTCACCCACCCGACATCCGGTCACCAGCCGTCGGCCGAGCCAGGACGCTCCGGCGCCCCCGCGTCCGCGCGCGGCCCCGTGGTGGCCGTCACGGGCGCCGCGTCCGGTGTCGGCGCGCTGCTGACCGAGCGCCTGTCCGCGTCCGACGCGATCAAGCAGGTCCTGGCCATCGACGAGCGCAGGGGCGAGTGCGCGGCGGCGCAGTGGCACATCCTCGACGTCCGCGACCCGGCCATCGCCGAGAAGCTGCGGGGCGTGGACGTCGTCGTCCACCTCGCGCTCGATCTCGACCTGGACACCGACCCCGCGGCCCGCACGGCCTACAACGTCCGCGGGACGCAGACCGTCCTCACGGCCGCGGCGGCGGCCGGGGTGCACCGGGTGGTGCTGTGCACGTCGGCGATGGTCTACGGGGCGCTGCCGGACAACGAGCTGCCGCTCGCCGAGGACGCCGAGCTGCGGGCGACCGCGGAGGCCACCGGCGTCGGCGACCTCCTGGAGGTCGAACGGCTGGCTCGCCGCGCGCCCCGCGCGCACCCTGGGCTCAATGTCACCGTGCTGCGCCCCACCGTCCTGGTGGGCGGCACCGACACCGCGCTGACCCGCTACTTCGAGTCGCCGCGCCTGCTGGTGGTGGCCGATTCACGCCCTGTGTGGCAGTTCTGCCATGTCGACGACCTGTGCAGCGCGCTGGAGTACGCCGTACTGGAGAAGGTCGAGGGCGAGCTGGCCGTCGGCTGCGACGGATGGCTGGAGCAGGAGGAGGTGGAGGAGCTCAGCGGCATCCGGCGGATGGAGCTCCCCTCGGCGGTCGCCCTGGGCGCGGCCGCCCGGCTGCACCGGATCGGCCTCACCCCCTCGCCGGCGGGTGACCTCGCGTACACGATGCACCCCTGGGTGGTCAGCGTCACCGGACTGCACGACGCGGGCTGGCGGCCGCAGTGGACCAACGAGGAGGTGCTCGCCGAGCTGCTCGACGAGGTCTCCGGGCGGCACACCGTCGCGGGGCGGCGGCTGGGCCGCAAGGACGCCACGGCCGCGGGCGCGGCGGGCGCGACGGTCGCGCTGCTGGGCACGGCCGCCCTGGTCCGCAAGGTCCGCAAGTGGCGTGGCATGTGATCGCAGGCCACGCGCGCGGCTTGGACGGCGCGTTTCTGTAGGAGGCTCCATACGACGGGCATGCGGGCCGGTCGAAAACGCTATTCCGCGATGTCAGTCCCGTGCGGCACCATGGTCGGCATGGCAGCAGCACGGTATGACCACCCCGGCGAGCAGGCGGCACAGGACCCGATCCGGCTGCTCGCCATCCGCGACACCCCGCTCTCGCTCGACGAGGTCTTCAAGGCGGCCGGTGACGACGCCGCGGGCGGCACGGCGCTGTTCGTGGGCACGGTCCGCAACCACGACGGCGGCGCCGACGTCGACGCGCTCGGCTACTCATGCCATCCCACGGCCGAGGCGGAGCTGCGGCGGGTGGCCGAGAAGGTCGTCGCCGAGCACCCGGTGCGCGCCCTGGCCGCGGTGCATCGCGTCGGCGACCTGGTGGTCGGGGACCTCGCGGTGGTCGTCGCGGTGTCCTGCCCGCACCGCGCGGAGGCCTTCGCCGCCTGCCGTCAGCTGATCGACGACCTGAAGCACGAGGTGCCGATCTGGAAGCACCAGACGTTCTCGGACGGCACCGAGGAGTGGGTGGGCGCCTGCTGACGCCCCCTGTCTGACGCCCCTGCCTGATGTGCCCCCTGGGGGCTTCCGGTTGCGTAACCGGGAGGCTCCGGTGAGCGTTGACGGTGCGGAGAGTTCATCTGTTTATCAGTTGCGTTCGCTCAGGGGCCAGGAGGACGGCGTGGCAGTACTTCTGTGGTTGCTGATTCCCCTGGTGGCCGCGGTCGGCGCCGGGCTGTGGGGCAGCTGGGCCGCCAGCCACCGCCGTACGGGAGACGGCTCCGGGCTTGACGGCTACGCGCGGTTCAGGGCCGCGATGGAGAACCGCGCCGTGCGCGAGACGTCCGGATCCGGCACGGACGCGGGCTGAGCCGCGCCGCACACCGGAGCCGGACCCGGACCCGGAGGGCCGACACCGGGCGCTGGTACCGGGCGCTGATGCCGGGCGTCGGGGCCGACCACCAACGGACCGGCCCCAGGGGTGCGCGCACAGGCCCGTCCCGTACTGTCGTTCCATGCCACGCCGCACCGCGACGATGCTCGCCTCGACCCTGATGCTGATCGCTCTGCTCATCACGGGACTGCTGTTCAACGTGCCGTACTCGGAGATGACGCCGGGGCCGACGGAGAACACGCTGGGCGCGAAGAGCGGCGAGCCGGTGATCAAGATCACCGGACGGGAGTCCTACGAGACGAGCGGCAACCTCAACATGACCACGGTCCGGGTCACCAGCGCGGATTACCCCATGACGCTCTTCAAGGCGGTGTACGGCTGGCTGGCGGACGACAACCTCGTCGTACCGCACGACACGCTCTATCCCGACGGCAAGACGGAGGAGGAGTCGACCCAGGAGAACGCCGAGGAGTTCACCCAGTCCCAGGAGTCCGCCAAGGTCGCGGCCCTGCGGGAGCTGGACATCCCGGTGGGCTCCCAGGTCGTCGTCGCCACGGTCGTCAAGGGCGGTCCGTCCGAGGGGAAGCTGCACGCGGGCGACGTCATCGAGAGGGTGGACGGCGCGGCGGTGAACGAGCTGTCGGACGTGGCGAAGTTCGTCACCGAGCACCAGCCGGGCGAGGACGTCGTCCTCACCATCGTCCCCGCCAAGGAGGCCGCGGCCGCCGAGAAGGAGGACCGGAAGCCGACCGTGACCCAGCAGGTCACCGTCACCACCGCGAAGGCCGGGGAGGACGACCACGCGATCGTCGGGATCACGGCGGGCCGGGACTACACCTACCCGTTCACGATCGACATCACGCTGCCCGACGTGGGCGGCCCCAGCGCGGGGCTGATGTTCGCGCTCGGCATCGTCGACAAGCTGACCCCCGACGACCTCACCGGCGGGAAGTTCGTCGCCGGGACGGGCACGATCGACGAGGAGGGCGAGGTCGGCCCGATCGGCGGGATCGGGATGAAGACCGTGGGCGCGCGCAGGAGCGGCGCCGAGTACTTCCTCACCCCCGAGGACAACTGCGCCAGCGCCCTGAAGAACGTCCCCGACGGTCTGACCCTGGTGAAGGTCAAGACCATCGACGACGCGCGTGAGTCCGTCGAGGACATCGCCGCGGGCCGGGTCGCCGACCTGCCGCGCTGCACCAAGAGCTGACCGGCCAGGCGCGCCGCGTGACGTCCGGCACGCGGAGCGCCCGGCTCAGGCGACGAACGTCGCGGCCAGCGCGTCGGCGAGGCCCGGAACCAGATCGGCCCCGGTGAGCACCTCGGTCGGCGAGTCCTTCTCGCGCAGCCGCAACGCCGACTCACGCGCGCCGTCCCGCAGCACCGCGACCGTCATCCGGACCTCCTGGCGGTCCGGGTGCTTCGCGACCCACTTGGCGAGCTGCGCCTCGTTCAGGCCGTCCGGCACCGAGGCCTCCGCGGACGGCGGCAGCATCATCCGCTCCACGGTGAGGGCGCAGCCGGTCACCGCGTCCGGCCAGGCGATGGTGCCGAGGAACTCGTCCAGCGGGCTGCCGGCCGGGAGCTCCTCCTGCTCGATGGGGGTGAGGTCGGCGGCGGACTCGTCGCCGGTCAGGCCGAGGCGCTCGGCGAGCCCCGGCTCCTGGGCGCGCAGCTGAGCGCTGTCCACCAGAGCGAACAGTCGTGCGGGCTGATCCCAGCCGAGTCCGGCGATGTAGTCGTCGATCTCGAGCACGGCGCGGGTGAGTGGGCTCGCGGCCATCGGGGGGCCGGAGGGGGAATGGTTGGGCATAACCAACATCCTGCCTCGTTCGCCCCCCGAATCGGGAACTGAGTAAAGCTTCGGTAAGTTGCATCAGTGGGCTCTACGATCGCTGAGCCTGATCTACCGACAGCGACTCCACAGCGAACTTAGAGGTGCGCACCTTGGCTTTCCAGATGCCGGACCGCGGCGGAGGCCCATCCGGGCCACGGATCAAAGTGGGCCGACCCTCCCGTCGGGTCCGGAACCTGCTCCTGACGTTGGGCGTGCTGGCCGTCCTGGCCATGCTCTTCGTCATGTTCGCGGGCTTCTGGACGGACTGGCTGTGGTATAGGTCCGTCGAATACTCGTCTGTCTTCACCAGGACTCTGTGGACCAAGATCGGGCTGTTTGCCGTCTTCGGGCTGCTGATGTCGGCGGCCGTGGGCGTCAACATCTGGCTCGCCCACCGGCTGCGGCCGCCGCTGAGCGCCATGTCGATGGAGCAGCAGAGCCTCGACCGGTACCGCATGAGCATCGCGCCGTACAAGAAGTGGATCCTGCTGTCGATCACCGCCCTGGTCGGGCTGATCGCCGGCGCCTCCGCGACGGGCCAGTGGCGGACCTGGATGCTGTGGGTGAACGGCACGTCCTTCGGGAAGACGGACCCGCAGTTCAAGATGGACATCTCGTTCTTCATGTTCGATCTGCCCTGGTACCGCTTCCTGCTCGGTTTCGGGTTCGCCGCCACGGTGCTCGGGCTGATCGCCGCCGCGCTGACCCACTACCTGTACGGCGGGCTGCGCATCACCACGCCGGGTTCGCGGGCCACGGCCGCCGCCACTGGTCACCTCTCGGTGCTGCTCGGCATCTTCGTGGCGCTCAAGGCCGTCGCGTACTGGTTCGACCGCTATGGCCTGGTCGTCAAGTCGGGAGACATCAAGAGCGCCGACAACTGGGTCGGCCTGCGGTATGTCGACGCCAACGCCTATCTGCCCGCCAAGACGATCCTGTTCTTCATCGCGGTCATCTGCGCGGTGCTGTTCTTCGCCACCCTGTGGCGGCGCACCTGGCAGCTGCCGCTGATCGGCTTCGGCCTGATGGTGCTCTCCGCGCTGCTGATCGGCGGCCTGTACCCGGCGATCGTGCAGCAGTTCCAGGTCAAGCCGAACGAGCAGGCCAAGGAGACGCCGTACATCAAGAAGAACATCGACGCGACCCGTGAGGCCTACGGCATCGCCGATGTGAAGCCGGAGGACTACGCGGACGGGGAGGGCAAGGAAGGCGAGCAGGGCCCCGAGGGCCTGCGCAAGACCGCCGACGCGACGGCCAGCTACCGGCTGAACGACCCGAACGTCGTCTCGCCGACCTTCCAGCAGCTCCAGCAGGAGCGTAAGTACTACCAGTTCCCGACGACGCTGGACGTGGACCGGTACAACGGTCAGGACACCGTCATCGGTCTGCGTGAGCTGGACCTCGCCCGAGTCGACAAGCGCAACTGGATCAACCAGCACTTCATCTACACCCACGGCTACGGCGCGGTCGCGGCCAAGGGCACGGAGATCGAGGAGCACTCCGAGGGAACCCCGGACTTCACCTCGTCGGGTCTGCCGACCACCGGTGACTTCCCGAAGGACTACCAGCAGCGGATCTACTTCGGCGAGAAGACCACCCAGTACTCGATCGTCGGCGGTCCGCAGAAGGAGCTCGACTACGAGCAGGCCGGTGGCCAGAAGACCTACAGCTACGACGGCAAGGGCGGGATCGACCTCTCGAACCCGATCAACCGCGCGGCGTACGCGGCGGTCTTCAGCGAGCCGCAGATCCTGTACTCGGGAGCGATCGGCGAGGGTTCGGAGATCCTCTACAACCGCACGCCCAAGGAGCGAGTGGAGGCCGTCGCCCCGTGGCTGACCATCGACGGCGACGCCTACCCCGCGGTGATCGGCGACAAGATCCAGTGGATCGTCGACGCGTACACCACCAGCAACAACTACCCGTACTCGTCGCGCACCACCCTGGGTGACACCACCGCGGACTCGCTGACCGACGACGACAGCCAGCGGGCCGTCCTCGCCCAGGAGAACCGGGTCAACTACATCCGCAACTCGGTGAAGGCCACCGTCGACGCCTACGACGGCACGGTCAAGCTCTACACGTGGGACACGGACGACCCGGTCCTGAAGACCTGGAAGAAGGCGTTCCCCGGCACCGTCGAGGGCAAGGACAAGATCCCGGCGGAACTCATGGAGCACCTGCGCTACCCGCAGGACATGTTCAAGGTCCAGCGTGAGCTGCTGAGCACCTACCACGTCACCAGCGCCACGCAGTTCTACAACGCGAGTGACGTGTGGCAGGTGCCCAACGACCCGACGAGCAAGGGCGACACGGCCGTCCCGCCGTACTACCTGTCGCTGCGGATGCCCGGCGACAGCGCCCAGAAGTTCTCGCTGACCAGCACCTACACCCCCAGCGGACGCCCGCACCTGGCCTCCTACATGGCGGTGGACGCGGATGCCAGCAGCGACGACTACGGCACCATAAGGCTGCTGCGGGTCAAGGGCGACAACGTCGACGGTCCCGTCCAGTGGCAGAGCAAGCTCAGCTCGCGGCCGGAGGTACAGGAGTTCACCCGGAACGCCGAGACGTCGAAGTCGAACATGCTCTTCGGCAACCTGCTCGCCGTGCCGATGAACGACGACTTCCTCTACGTCGAGCCGATCTACGTCCAGGGCAGCAACGCCCAGTACCCGCTGCTGAAGAAGGTCGCGGTGTCGTACGGCGGTGAGACGGCCTTCGAGGACAGTCTCAAGGAGGCGCTGGACAAGGTCTTCGGCGCCAACGGAGAGGAACCGAAGGAGCCGGAGAAGCCGGATGAGCCGGATGAGCCGACCGAGCCCGGTGAGCAGCCAGGTACGGACGAGCCCAAGGACCCGACGGTCGAGAAGGCCTTCGACGACGCCCAGAAGGCGTACGAGAAGGGCCAGAAGGCGCTGAAGGACGGCGACTTGGCGGAGTACGCCAAGGCGATGGACGAGCTGGAGAAGGCCCTGGAGCGGGGCCGCGAGGCCCGTGACAAGGAGGCCGGATCGGGCGGCGACTAGGCCCGCTCTGACGTGTCGGGGCTCCTGCTCGCGCCGTGGTACGGTTTGTACACAACGGCGCGGGGTGGAGCAGCTCGGTAGCTCGCTGGGCTCATAACCCAGAGGTCGCAGGTTCAAATCCTGTCCCCGCTACTGACGACGAAGGCCCGGACTCTCAACGGAGAGTCCGGGCCTTCGTCTTGTGGTGCGCGGCGGGGTGACCATGCGGTTGTGCGGGCGACCGGTGCTGCGCGTGGGGGGAGTTGGCAGATCTGTGTTTGACTTATCTCTCTGTGGGCATGTCGACAAAACGCTGAAGTGACCTCACTGGCCGCGGTATACCAGGTGTACCCGTGTTGCAGGTGGTGCGACGATGGATGGTATGGGGGACAGGGCGACTCTGTTGGAGACAGGGCGACTTACACGGTCGGCCGACCGGGACGAACCCGGCGAGGCCGAGGATGAGGTGCGCCACCGCAGCGCCGCCGACGCGGGTGACACCGCCTCGATGAGCGTCCTCGGGGCCCTGCTGCTGCGCCGTGGCGATCTCGACGGCGCCGAACCCTATCTGCGTGCCGCCACCGCCGACGGGGACCGTGCCGCCGCGAACAACCTCGGGGTCCTGCTCCACCAGCGCGGATACGCGGACGAGGCGGCCGGGTGGTGGCGGGTCGCCGCCGTGGCCGGTTCCGCGGCCGCCGCGCACGCGCTCGGACGTCACCACCGCGAGCGCGGCGACGAACCGGCCGCCGAGTACTGGCTGCGCCAGTCCGCCGAACAGGGCCATGTGCTGGGCGCGTACGCGCTGGCCGACCTGCTGGAGCACCGCGGCGACGTCAGCGCCGAGCGCTGGATGCGCACCGCGGCGGAACACGGGCACCGAGAGGCGGCGTACCGCCTGGCCCGCGCGCTGGAGCGGCGGGCCGCCGCGGGCGGCCGCGGCCCGGCGC